>VBLM01000199.1:967-8195 GCA_005879095.1 Deltaproteobacteria bacterium | reverse complement strand
CCGAACTGCATCTGCCGGAGCTTGTCGGCGCCGGGCCCGCTGAGCGAGATCATGTTCCCGGCGATGTAGGCGACGGAAAGCTCGGGTCCTGTCGGGGAGGTTGCAGCTTTCTTGGCGACCGCAGGGGCGGGTCCGTCTGCCGATACGAACGGGATGCGCGCGAACGACGACACGTCGTACGAGCCGAGGACCACCTTCTGATCGGCGCCCGCGGGCAAGAGGACGTCCACGACCCGCGGATGCAGGTTGTCGTCCGGCGCACCGCCGAAGGCAAACGCGTCGTTCACCGGCAGGACCGCCATCGTGAACGCGTTCGCTTCACGGGCACCCCGCAAGCGATCGGACAGCGTGAAGCTGCGCTCCCACTGCGCTCCGGAGACGTGCACCGAGTACGCCCAGTCGCGTCGCGGCGGCCCGCCGAAGAATGCCGCCGGCACGCGCGCGCTCACCGTGCGACCGCTGGTGCGCAAGCCCTGAGCGAATACGACGTGCACGGCGGCAGCCTTGTCCATCGTGTCCTCGGCGACGGCGCGGGCGGCGCCGGGCTGCGGCGTGAGGACGACGGCGGCCTTCCAGGTGCGGCCCTCTTCGAAGGCAACGCGCCGGCCGGGAATGCACGCGGTGAACCCCGGCCCGGATCCCGTATCCACGTAGACGTCGATATTCTGGAGGTAGATGTCGTTCCAGAGCTGGACCTCGGAGCTGTTCGTCCGCCGGCTGATTTCGGGTCGCCGGAACGGCGCGCCCATCGTGATCTCGAAGAGCACGTCGCCGCCGTCCTGGTAGACGGCGAACCGGCGCAGGTCGAAGTCGCCCTCGGTGAAGCTGTCGTCGCCCGGCAGCGCGTAATTCACGTCGCCCTGGTCGTCGTCGAACGAGGCGACGAGCTGCGGCGCGGCGGCGATGAGCAGGGCGAGAATCAACGAGGCGCTCCACAAACGAACGGGCCGGCGGAGGAGGATCCCCCGCCGGCCCGAGTGCGATCAAGCGGGATTACGGAATGGTGATGTACGAGTTGCCCTTGTCGATACCCGCTGCCGTGCCGGTGCAGTTCGTCTTGTTGTCGCTGCCCACGTCGCACGCGACGCTGATTGCCAGGTTGGTATAGGTGCTGGCCCCGGCAGCCTTCGTGCCCACCGTGACGCCTTGCAGCAGGGCATTTCCGGAACCGCTCTTGTACTCCTTGCCGTTGAACACGACGATGAACTGGACCTTGTCGCCGGTGCTGACCAGGCCTGCGTGCACAATCGGGTTGCCGGTTCCGACGATCTGCGACATCGCGATCGTGGTGCCGCTGGTGAACTTGATGCCGCTCCATCCCCAGGCCGAGCTCTTTACGCTGATCACCGAGGTATCCCACGCGCCCGCCGCGAGTGATGCGGTGTTCACGGAGAACTGGACGTCGGTGGTGCCGAACTTCTTGAGCGCGACGCCGTCGGCCTTGACCGGCGCGGTCGCGCCAGGCGCCACGGTGAAGCTGCCGTTGGTGCTGGACGGCCAGATCCAGCCGTTGGGATCGATCACCGTCGAGGTCAGCTTGATCGATCCGTCATTCAAGCCGTACGAGTAGGTGTCGCCGCTGCCGCTCGCCGGCGGCGTGACGAACACGGTGACGCCGAAGATGTGGTCGCCGCCCGACGAGCCCTCGGGCTCGTGGCCGCCGGCGGTCCAGGGGCCGTCGTCGTAGAGTGCCGCGAACGGGCCGCCCCAGCTCGAGTCCGCGCTGACCTTGTTGGTCGCCGGATCGTAGAGCATCGCCCCCTTCCACTGCAGGTCGCTGGGCCCCACGCCGCCGTCGGGAAGCGTGCTGTCCGTGTAAACCTTGTTGGCCGTGTCGTCGACGCTGAAGTTCACCGCCGTGGTGCCCGCCGGTTGCTTGAATGTCGGCGGCTTGGAACTGCCGCCGCAAGCGGCGAGTACCGCGATTGCCGCTGCGCTCAGGATTGAAAACCGTTTCATGTCTGTAGCTCCTTCTTGGGTTGTGGATCGTTCAAGGTGTCGTGCAGGCCCGGTTGATCGGGCCGACTGCCTTCGGGGTCGGAACCGGATGGCACTTGCAGGTGTTGTGGGCCACCGCCGCGGCGGTGTTGTCGTACTGATTCTCGTGCGACTCCGGCGTGCCGCACCCGTGCAGATCGGTGGTCCAGGTGATGGTGCCGTTGCCGGTCAGGTTGAGGTTCGAGTTGTCCTTGTTGGTCGCTTCGTCGCCGAACACGTCGCGGCGCCAGACGATGTTGTCGGCGTTGTCGTCGACCACTTCGAGGATGCGCGAGTTGCCGGGCCACTCCTCGCTGCCCGACCACTGCGCTCCGAAGGTGCCCCATGTGTACTTGTAGCCGATGCGCAGCACCTTTCCCGGAGTGCGGGGGATATCGAAGGTGACCGTCCAGATGTTGTCCCCGGCCACTTCGTCGCCGTTGGTGCCGTCGTCGTACATCGGGATCGTGTTGGGCGTGCTGGCGCCGAGCTGGTTGTTGATCGCGGGATCCTGCACTTCCGACTGGAGGTGCACCCAGCCGACGAAGAACATGGCTTTGCCCGGCTTGTCCCTCGCCCACTTGAAGCGGTCGATGTTCCCGCAGTTACCGTTGAGCGTGCCCTGGTTGAAATCGGCGCTGAACACGACGCGGAGCATCGTCGGATCCGGGCAGCCGGCCGGGCTCGGCGAGGCCTTCGCCACCTGGGCCAGCAGCGCGTCGAACGTGGTGCTGTCGGTCTCCTGCCGGCCCGATCCGGTGTAGTCGAGCGGGTGGCGGCCGAGGTAGCCGTCCTGAATCGCGCTCTGCTTGAGCTTGTAGTTCTTGTCGTAGATGGGAAACTGGAAGAACGCGGGATCGCCCCCGGTCAGGTCCTTGTCGAAGACGGCGATGAGACGGCGTCAGCTGCTTGAACGTGATCCCGTCAGCGGAGAGCCGCGACACGACGATCAGCGTCTCGGTCGTGCTCCGCGCGTTGAGGTCCACGCTCCTGAGCACCGTCTCCTGGCCGATCTGCGGCACGATCGCCGAGAGCAGCATGTTGCCGGTCCGCGCCTGGGCGATCAGCCAGGTGTACTTCGACGACGGCAGATTCATCTGGTAGGTGCCGGTCTTCGCGTCATAGCTGGTCTTGAACGGCGCCACCTCGTTGAACGAGCCGTCCACCGCGAAGTAGGTCGCCTTGTCCGCGCCGTTCCACGTCGCCGCACCGCTGATCGCCGAAGCCGGCCGCGGCCAGTCCGAATGCTGCTGGTTGCTGAAGAAATTCTCCAGCCCGCAGCCGGCGCAAGCGAGCGCCGCGACGATGACGATCCGCTTCATCACCAGCCCACCTCGAACGTTCCTTTCGCGCGCCACACGTTCCACTCCATGTCGTAGTACGCGCGCTGGTCGCGCCGCAGGTACTTGTTGAAGTACTCCAGCGTATACGAGAACAGCGCCCCGCCAAAGGCGTACGTCAGGCCGAGGTGGCTGGAGTACGAGAGCTCGTGGCCGACGGTCAGCTTCAGCTCGTTGGTTGGCTGGACGCTGACCGCCGCGAGGCCGCGGTATTCCTTGCCGCGGTAGTCGTCGTCGCGGCGGTCCTGCCGGCGGCCGTCGTAGTCGTTGACGTACTTGGCCTTGACGTTCAGGGTGGGTGTGCCGCGGATGCCGGGCACCTGGTACTGCGCGGTGAGCACCGCGACGACGGTGTGCCGATCCTGGTACTGCGCGTAGACGCTGCGCGGGTCCTTGCCGCGGTCGTAGACGTTGGCGTAGTCCGCGTCGGCGGTGAACGCGGTCGTGTCGGTGAAGCCGTTCGTATACAGGAAGTTCGGGTACTGGTTGGTCACGTCGCGCTGCACCGGCACGCCGAACTCGTCGACGCCGGTGTTGGTGTTGTAGCCGATGTAGGTGCCTTCCAGCGTCGACTTGAACGAACCGCTGCCGTACTCGAGGATCGCGGTCGCGCCGCGCCAGCCGATGCACGACTCGTACCACGGCTCGTCGAAATCCTGGAATTCATTGGCGATATTGAGCGTCGGGAGCTGCCCGCCGCGGGTGAAGCCGCCGGCGATGATGCCGTCGGTGATGAGCACGTCGGCCTCGCGGCGGGAGCCCATGATCGCGTTGTACTCGGCGCCGATGTCGAAGAGCTGCAGCTTGGCCGAGAATCCGGTCTTGAAGGGGTCGAAGAACTCGAAGAGCAGCGTGCCGGCGAAGTCGTTGGAGGAGACAGGGTTGCCCAGCCCGTTGGCGAGATCCTGCGGGGTGCAGCCCGACTGCGGGCAGTCGGTCTTGAAGAGCACCGGCGAAAAGCCCTGGCCGTTGCGTACGAGGTTCGTGGCGTAGTCGGGGTTGACGTAGTTGGACGAGTAGGCGACGAGCCCCGAAACCTGGAGCCAGTCGCGCGTCGGCGGCGACCAGGTTCCGTCGACGGTCGCGTTCGCCCCGCGGAAGCGCGTGGCCAGGGCCACCGAATGGTTCGCGCCGCGCGCCGCGCTGGCGGGTCCGGTGAGGAACGGGCTGTTGCGGTCGGCCTCCCAGTCTTTGACCAGCGTCCCGATCAGCCGCAGCCGCAGGTCGCTCCGCGGCCGGCTNNNNGCGGCGAGCGGGTCGTTGTCCTTGAGACCGGTCTGCCAGCCGGGGCCGGCCCAGAGCTTGGGCAGGGCCATCGCGCCGGTGGTGTACGAGAGCATCCGGTTGGGCAGAAGCTCGCCCTCGACGAAGACGCCGTCGCCGTTGTCGCGGTCGATGTAGCGGGCCTTGCCGATGGTCCACTCGTTCCACATCGAGAAGTCGGTGGACCCGAGCGTGACCCAGCTCACGGTGGGGATCGGCGGCGCGAGCCGGATGAACGCGCCGCGCAGCTTGATGTACTGGGCGTGGTTCATGCCCAGGCTCTCGCCCGAGGTGTCCTGCACGCCGGGCTTCAAGTCGCCGTTCTCCCACCAGTCCTGCCAGATCGCGCCCCACCGGCTCTGCAGGCGGACGCCCGCGCTCACCTTGTCCGAGACGCGGCCCTTGATGTTGAGCTCGAACTCGGTACAGGCGCCGTTGTGGCCCTGGATGTTGTCGACCCAGAACGGGTTGGAGATCGACAGACACCCCTGGCTGCTGTCGTTCTGATACATATACTTGGTATACAAATGGCCGTTCAGCTCGAAGTTGACCGTGTCCGGCCGCGCTGCCGGAGCGAGCAGCAGCACCGCCGCGAGCGTTACTTTGTGCACGGGTAGACCATCGGAACCACGGCAAGATCGGCAGGCTTCACGTCGGTGGTGGCGGCCTTGTTGTACCTGGAGAGGATCTCGTGCTGCTTCTGCGCCGGATCGCCGCCGGGCGTAACGATGATGTCGATCACGTGCGGGTCGTTGTCGTAGTCAGTGCCGCCGCCGAACCGGTGCTGGCCTTCGAACTCGTTGACCTTGCGGGTCAGCAGATCGGTCTTGGCCGGGAAGCCTTCGTTCGACTGCATCAGGACCTGGTAGCCCCACGACGGCTGCGGCATGCCGCCGAGTTGCTTCGCGTCCACCACCGCGATCAGCGCGCGGCCCGACGCGCGCGTCGTCTTCGGGACGATGATGCGGTCCTTCCACTGCCCGGCCTTCTGCTCGATCTCGGAATTCACGCGGATTGCGCCCTGCGGCGAGATGATCACCGCCCGGTCCCAGGCTTCGTCGGGCTTGAAGCGCACGTTGGTGCCGGGCAGGCCGTCCTGGACCCCGCTGCCGGCCTTGTGGTCGGTGTCGATGTGGATGAAGACCATCTGGACGGAGAACCCATTGCCGCCCCAGGCGGGGCTGTCCCATGGGTCCTCGATGCGCGTGTTCACGCTGACGCGGAATTCGACCGTGTCGCCGGATGGAACGACCTGGAACTCGGTGATGTCGAACGAGCCGGGCTTGTACACGGCGTCGGTCGGGTAGGTGTAGGTCCCCGGCCCGTTGTCGTCGCCGGCCGGGTCCGGATACGTGAACCCGCCGTTCGGCGTGCAAGCTAAGTCGCCTGCCGTTGCTGCCGGAGCGGCCGCGGCGGCTGCTGGCGCGCCGGAAGGAGCGGGCGCGGTCGTCGCGCAGCCGGCGAGCAGCGCGGCGACGAGGAGCGAGCGGGAGTTCTCGATGTGCATGCGGGTCTCCGCGAGCGAACCGGCTGCAGCGGCGAGTCGGGGGGAGGTCGGCTGGCGTGCGGTTACTACCCCGTCTGTCGTCCGCAGGGCAAGCAAGGAGTCGACCGCTGAACACGACGTCCCGCGTCGTAGCGCGTTCAGTGCAGCCGGAAAATGCCACAGCCGTGCGCGGGAAGGACAGCGAGCGAGGCTCCGGCGTCCGCGAAGAGCACGTCTTTCGCCTGCAGGGCAAAGTGCGGGTTCTGCGGTTCATCTGAGAGGTTGTGAGCGACGAGGATCCTCTCGCCGTCGCGGGTCAGCACATACGCGAGCACCGGCCCCGTCGCTGAGACCATCTCCATCGCTCCGCGCCGGATCGCCTCCGACTCGTGTCGCACCCGGAGCAGCTTGCGGTACCGCGAGAGCAGCGACGAAGGATCGCCGGCCTGGGCGGCGACGTTGGTCCGCTCGCGGCCCGGCGCGAACGCCTGCCACGGTCTCGTCGCGGTGGTGAACCCGCCGCCCGCGCTGCCGTCCCACGGCATCGGCGTCCGCTTCCACTCGTCGTTCGTGCCGGGGCCGTTGTCGAGGCCGATCTCCTCGCCGTAGTAGAGGAACGGCCTCCCCGGCAGCGTGAGCAGGACGGCCGCCGCGGTGCGCAGCTTTCCGGGATCGTCGTTCAACTCGGAGGCAACGCGCCGTTGATCGTGGTTGGTGAGAAACGGCACGTCGGTCGCGCCGCGCGGGTACGTGCGCTGCACTTCCGCCAGCTTTTCGGCGATCGGCGCTGCGTCCTGCGCCTTGACGCCGCGGACGATGCTGCTCGCGAGTGGGAAGTCGAAGTTCAGCGGGAATTCGTCGCCGCCGGGAACGATCTCGGTCGACCCGTAGTAGGTGGCGATGATCGGCGTCTCGGTCCAGTTCTCGCCGATCAGGACCGCGTCCTGTTTCACCGAGCGGACGTAGGCCGCAAATTCCTTCCAGAAGGCGTGCGTCTCCGGTGTGTCGTTCTGGCCGTGCTCGCCCGGACCGATCTCGATCAAGTGGCGCGCGGCATCGAGGCGGAAGCCATCCACGCCGCGCGAAAGCCACAGCGAGGCGATCCGCTTCGCCTCCTCGCGCACGGCAGGCGTCCGGTAGTTCAGGTCGGGCATCCCGGCCC
>VBLM01000199.1:0-872 GCA_005879095.1 Deltaproteobacteria bacterium | reverse complement strand
GCTTCCAGCTGGTGTGATTGAGGACCAGATCGACCACGACGTGCATGCCGCGCCGGTGCGCTTCCGCGAGCAGTCGCTCGAAGTCGCCGTTCGTGCCGTAGTCGGGGTTGATCTTCTCGTAATCGGTCGTGTCGTAGCCGTGGTAGCTCGGCGAGTCGAACACCGGCATCAGCCAGAGCGCGTCGACGCCGAGGTCTTTGACGTAATCGAGGCGCGAGGAGAGCCCTTTCAAGTCACCTTTGCCGTCGCCGTCCGAGTCCTGGAAGCTGCGCACGAAGACCTCGTAGAAGACCGCGCCGTTGGCCCAGCCCGGCAGCGATCGATCTCCGCTCGCGGCGGGAGCGGTGCGGGATGCGGCGCAGGCGACGCAGAGAAGGACGCAGGACAGTCGCATGGCGCGCGTGTATATCGCCTCCAGCGGAGGTCAGCACGTGGAGCAGCGCCCGCTCGGCACGACCGGTCTCTCGGTGAGCGCGATCGGCCTCGGCGCGGGGCGGATCGGCGACGGCGATTGCGACGTGGACCGCCTGATCGGGACTGCGCTCGACGCCGGTGTCACGCTGATCGACACCGCCCGCAGCTACGGGCTCTCCGAAGAGCGCCTCGGCCGCGCCCTGAAAGGCCGCCGCGAGCGGGTCGTGCTTTCGACCAAGATCGGCTACGGCATCTCGGGCATCGAGGACTGGACGCCGGCCTGCATCACAGCCGGCGTGGACGCGGCTCTAGCCAGGCTTCAGACCGATCACATCGACGTCGTCCACCTTCATTCCTGCCCGCTCGACGTGCTGCAGCGGCCGGGGTTGATCGAGGCGCTCCTCGAGGTCCGCGCGGCCGGCAAGGTGCGCGTCGCGGCGTATTCCGGCGAGGAAGAG
>VBLM01000022.1 GCA_005879095.1 Deltaproteobacteria bacterium | reverse complement strand
GTCCCCATTCCCGGCGGTCAGGTCATGATCAACGAGCAGACCGTTTCACCGTCCGGCACCACGGTGAATGCCCTTCACGCCACGGTATCCGGCGTGGCGGACGTCGTGGTCGCGTCAGCCACGGCGGGGATCCATTAGCTGTCGACAGGAAGCGCTTCGAAGGAGACCTACAATGAGTCGGCAAGCAAGAACGGCAACCAAGTTCCTCTCCGCGCTGGCGGTCCTGGCATCGGTGATGAAGCCCGCGCCCGCGTTGGCCTGGGAGATACCGTGCGACTTCTTGACCGGCGGCGGTTTCATCATTTTTCAAGGCAGCAAGGCGAACTTCGGCGTCGGTGGAGGATGCAAGAACGGTTCGCCGACCTGGGGGCACCTGGAGTACATCGACCACGGATCAGGCCTGAACGTTCACTGGACGAGCATCACCGGTTACATGACTGACGGGGACACGGGCACCGACCCGAAGACGGGCCAGCCGACAGGTGCCCGATACATCTGCGGCACGGCCAGAACGAATCTCCCGCCGCCAAACGACAACGTCAACTTCGTCGTTCGCGCCGGAGACGCAGGCGAACCAGGTACCAGCGATACTTTCGACATCTCGTTGACCAACCAGACGACACACGCATACGTCTACGCTACGTACCCCGAACACTTCTGTTACCACTACCTGGGTTCGTCAGTCGCGTGCTCGCCAGGCAGCAACGGCGGCGGCAACATCCAACTCCACAAGCCCAATCCCTCGAACACGGGAGATTTCGGCGGCTTCTGCGATTTCTAGCGATTCGCGCGCAAGCGAGACTTACGGGCGGCTGAGTTGCCCGCGGGTGCCGGTCCCGCCGGCTGCGCCCCCACCGCCGCAGCGGGCGCCGCCGGGGCCACCTTCGACGAGCGTGACCAACTCCGGCCCGGCGGTCGCCGCGCCGATGCGGACGATGCCCCCTCCGCCTCCACCGCCACCGCCGCAGGTGCCGTTGCTCGCGCCGCTTCCGCCCACGCCTCCGCGCACGCTGACCGTGCCGGTCCCCGTGACCTGCCCGGAGGGCGCGTCGATCCAGAACGAACCGCCCGAGCCGGCGCCGCCGGGGCTGGCGGTCGTCTGCGCGCGCAGCATCCCGCCGCCGCCGCCCTCGAGGGTGACTTCGCCGTCGATTCGGATCGAGGCCGCGGCGTTTCCGCTGAAGACGATGGCGCCGCCGCCTCCGCCGCCGCCCCCGGCAGGGCCGGCGAGGGGACCCGCGTTTCCGCCGCCGCCGCCGTTGCCGCCGAACGTGCCGTCGAGGCGTCCGGTCGTCCCGCCCGAGGTCGCCAGCCCGCTCGACTTCGAGCCGCCGCCGCCGCCCTTGCCGCCGTCGCCGCCGCCGCCGCCCGCGTCGCCGGGAGATCCGAGCGCGGTGCTGCCCGGCGCGCCGGCACCGCCGGCGGTTCCGTCCGCGCCGTCCCCGCCCGCGCAGACCCCGACAACGCCACAGAGCGAGCTACCCGAGCCGTCGCCGGCCTTCACCGCCCCGCTGCCGCCGCAATTGTTGCCGTTGCAGAAAGCGCTTCCGCCGCCTCCTCCACCGCCGCCGCCGCCCGCTCCGGGACCCGCCGCGCCGCCTTCGCCCGTTGCGGTCAGCGAACCGTCCGAGACCGCGCCGGGCGCCCAGCGGCCATCGCCGACCAGGAACGCGCCGGCTTCGAGGCGGAAGGACCCGGCGTTGAGCGTGAGCGGCGTGTCGCCCGCGATGGCGGTGGTCGTTCCGTCACGAAGCCGGAGCGAATTGAACGTCTGCGACCCGCCGATCGCGAATCGCTGAGAGCTGAGCGGACCCGGCATGTCCAGGTCCGATCCCACCGCTACCAGCGTGCTGGCGCAGTTGCTGCCCGAGCAGGCGGTGATGGTCGCGGTCCCATTGCCCTTCCCGGTCACGGTTCCGCCGCTCACGGTAGCCACCGACGGCGCGCTCGTCGTCCACGTCGCCGCGGCGGTGCGATCGGTCGGATGCGAGGTGGCGTTGTACTGGACGAACTTGAGCCCGAACTGGTTGTTGATCCCGAGCAGCAGCGGATCGGGCGGTTGGACCGCGAAGCTGGACGCGCCGGCGACATGGACCGCGCAGCCGGCGGAGAGGCCGTCGATCGAGGCAGTGACGGTCGCATCCCCCGCGGCGACGGCGTGCACCTCGCCGGCGGAAACGGTGGCGATGCCGGACGCCGACGTCGACCAGGACGCCGCCAGCGTCGCGTCGCGGAAGGTACCGTCGCTGAGCCGTTCCTCGACACGCGCTTCCCCCCACTGACCAACGGGCACAGCCATCCCCTGCAGCGGCTTGCAGAAGAGCGCCCTCGTGGTGGGCACGGCGATGGTGATGGTGAGGGGTGCCGAGGACACGGTGGCGCCCAGTTCGTCGGTCGCCCGCGCCACCAGGGTGATGGCGCTTCCGGCGGTGGCACTGCCGTTCGCGGAGACGGTGAAGTTCGCCCCGAGGGTGGAGGTCGAACCGGAGACCGTGGCCGGTGCAGCAATGGTGCACGGACCGGAAGCGGAGAGCGACAGCTGCGTGATAATCGTGCCGGCGGTGTTCCAGCCGCTGGCCACAGCCGTCAGCGAAGCGCCGGGCTGCAGCGTCGCCCCCGCCGCCGGAGAAGTGATCGCCGCCTGCGTATCCGTGACGGCGATCGCGGCCGAGGAAACGGCGGCCGTGGTCACCACGACGCCGGCGTTGGCATCGGTGCCGGATGCGGCCGACGCGGCAACGAAGCTTCCCTGGGCCTGCGCGGTGAACGGGATGTGGTAGATGCGGCTCGCCCCACCCGCCAGAGACGACGGCGCCGGTGAAGGCGATCCGGATTGTGTCGCGGTTGCACTCCCGGAGATGGACGACGGCTGCGCGTCGAGCGCGGCGGCTTCGCCGCCGTTGGCGACGGTGACGGCCACGTCGATGGGGCCCCCCACCGCCGCCTGCGCCGGCGTAGCGACGACCGACGTTACGGTGAGCGTTGCGGGCTTCTGGACGGTCGCGGGCCCCGCCGCAGCGGGACCGGCTGCATTCACGGCGGTGCCCGCGTTCGCGTCGGACCCGCTCGCCGATGCCGTGTATGAGAGCGTGCCGCTCCCGGCGACATTGTAGGTAAAGGTGAACGACCGCGCAGCGCCACCCGCGAGCACGTCGCCGGCGGGTGACGGCGGGCTCGAGGCCAGCGCCGCGGAAGCCGTGCCGGTCGGCGTCACCGAAGGGACCGGCAGCGCGGCCAGCACTAGCCCGGCGCCGCCGCCGTTGGTCGCCTGCAAAGTCAGCTTGAGCTGCTGCAGACCCGCCGAGACGGTCGCCGCGCTGAGCGACGCGCTCAGCGAGAGACTGGCCGGTTTCTCGACGGCGACCGGGTTCGCCGAGGGCGGCGTCGCCGAGACCGCCGTGCCGCTGTTGGCGTCGGTTCCCGAGGCCGAAGCGGAGAACGTCAGCGTGCCGCTTCCGGAGACGTCGTAAGCCCAGGTCCACGTCTTCGTGCTCCCGCCTGCCAGCAACGCTCCGCCCGAAGACGGGCTGGTCGCCAGTGTCGCCGCAGCCGTCCCGGCCGTTTGCAGCGAAGGAGCGGCGGGTGCGGCAAGCTGCAGGGAGGCCCCGCCCGAGTTGGTCGCGCTGAGCGTCACCTGCACGCGCTGCAGACCGGCCGAGACCTGTGCCGGAGCGGCCGCGAGCGAGAGGCCGAGGCCGGCGGGGGCTTCGACGGTCACGCTTCCTGAGGCGGCCGAGGCCGAGAGCGTCTCACCGGTGTTCGCTTCGACCGCGCTTCCCGAAATCTGCCAGGAGATGGCCCCGCTGCCCGAGACGTCGTAAGTCCAGGTGAACGGATGGCTGTCGCCCGAGTGCAGGACCAGCCCCGCGGCGGCGGCCGGCGATTGCGACGGAGCCGCGGCCGCGCTCCCGCCGGTGATGGCCACCGGCGCCCCGGGCTCGGCGAGGGAGATGTCCGCGCCGCCGGAATTCGCGGCGATCAGCGTGAGCGAGACTTTTTGCAGTCCGGCCGAGACGCGCGCAGGCGCGGCCGAGGCCGAGAGCGACAGCTGGCCGCGGGCCTGCACCTGGACCGACGCGCTCTGCACCGCGCCGGTGGTCAGCGCCTGCGAGGAATCGTTTCCGTCGGTGCCGGCTGCGCTTGCGCCGAAAGCGACCGCGCCCGGCGAGGTGGCCGAAGTGCTCCAGCTGAACGTCGCGCGCTCTCCGGACCGAAGCACGGCGACGGTGTCGGTGGCGACCGTGGCCACCGGGCCGAGCGCCGCGGTCGAACCGGGCAACGCAGTGGGCGCCGTCGCGCCGATGCCAACGGCGTCCGCTTCACCGACATTCTGGACCGCCAGCGTCAGCCGCAGCGCCTGTCCGGTGCTGGCCTGCGTCCGGTCGACGGCCAGCGTCGCCGCGAGCTGCGCAGGCGCCTGGAGGGTCATGTCCCGCGACGAGCCGCTGACCACCGCCGGGCTTCCCTGGACGGTGCCGGAGGCGTCGGCGATCACCTGCAACGGACCGGCCGCGGTGGCCGTGATCTGGAAAGTGAAGGCGGCCGACGCACCGGGAGCCACGTCCTGCGCCGCTTCGGCAGGGCCGGAGAAGGTTGCGGCACCGTCGCCGGAAGCGCCGCGCTGCGACAGCGACGCGATCCCTGCGGAGACGGTCGTCTGGCCGGTGTTGGTGAGGACCGCGGTGACGGGCACGATCTGGCCGATCGTCGCCGTCGCCGGCAGCGGTCGCAGATCGGAGAGGAGGCCGCCGGCCTGCAGGACCGTGAAGGGCGTGGAAGTGATCTCGACGGCGCGCCGCTCGGCGGTATTCGATTCCACGCCAGCTACGCGCAGATGCACGGTGAGCGTGCCGGCGCCGGCTGGCGGCGTCACCCCGAACCCGAACGTGAGGTGACCGCCACCGGCGAGGGGTCCAGCCGGAAGCGCCGAGGTCGAGGTCGTGGCGACCGTCGTTCCGGAAGCGGCGGTCACATCCAGCGCCTCCAGGGCGAGGCCGTCCACCTGCGCCCCGCCGGTGTTCGAGATGGTGACGCTGAACGTCGCGTCGAATCCCTCGACCAGCGAAGGGGCCTGAAGCTGAACGGAGAGCGCGCCCGCTTTCTGGACCACCACCGCGGACGTCGATACGGAGGCCGCGGCGACCGGCGCGCCCTGCACGGCGTCGACCACCGCCGGCGAAAAAGCGGCTCCCACCTGCAGCGTCCCTGCGCTGCCGGCAACGATCTGGACGGGAATGTCGAGCGTTCCACTGGCCGGGAGCGCGCACGGCAGCGGGCACGGCGCCTGGGCCGAAGCGGTGCCGCTTCCCGAGACGGTCAGCGCCGGGAGCGCGACCAGCCGCGCATCGGCGGATGGCGCTCCCGCCGCGGTCAGCCGCAGGGTCGCGGCGGGCAAAGTCTGCCCCTCGCTTGCCGTCGAGGGCAGCGCGGCCAGAAAAGAAGCGGTGATGCGCGGCGGATCGAGGACAGTGACGCCCAGATCGAGCGCTGAACCGGAGACGGCGCCTGCCCCATTGCCGTCGAGGGCCGAGGCCTGCATCGAGACGGCCGCGCTGCCCGCCGGACTGCCCGCGACCACCGGCACGGCGAAGTGGACCGTCGCTCCGGGCGCGAGCCGCGCGACGGACGACGGCGACGGCGAGCCGGTGCCGATCGGTCCCGCCACGCGGGCCGACGGCGCGACCGACAGCGCGTCGGTCCCGCCGACGTTGCTCACCGCTACGTCGATCGAGTCCGACTGCCCGCTCACCAGCCGGTCCGGGCCCGAGGAGGAGACGGTCAATTCCGCAGGCGCCTGCACGTCGAAACCGGCGCTTCCCGAACCGCTGACGGCGGCGCCCGAGACGGCATCCGTGCCGGCAGCGTCCACTTGAAAAGCGGCCGTCCCGGGCGCGTTCCCGACGACCGCGACGGACCCCGTCATCGTCGTCCCCGCCGCGATGTCGACGGGCGCCAGCGGCGGATCGAGGACTGATCCCACGCCCGAAGCGGTGACGGTGATGACGGCGCCGTGCACGTCGACGTCGCCGCTGTTCGTCGCCTGGATGGCGAGCTTGACCGGCTGCCCCACCGAAGCCGGCGACTGTGCCGCGGACGCCGTCAGCGAGAGCGCGGCCGGCCGGCGAGCGGGTCCGGACGACGCCGAGACCGGCAGCGCGGAGAAAGGCCGGCCGGAGAGGGCGCTCGACCCGGACAAGCCGATCGTCACCTGAACGGGGGCGCCGGCGACCGACGGCACGGCGATGAAGTCCTGCGGAACGGAACCTCCCGGCGCCAGATCGAGCTGCAACTCGGCAGGCGAGATCGAGCCCTGCGTCGCCGTCAAGCTCAGCCGCGCGCCCGCGAGGACGGCGTCACCGTCGTTGCGGATGACGACGTGGCCGGTGGCGGGAACGCCGACCTCGACGACGCCGGGAAGCGAGAGATCGGCGAGCAGCGGCAGGGGGCCCTGCCGCACCGAAATCGGCCGCGCCACCGACACCGGCAGTGGCGCGTCTCCGCGCTCGGCGGAAGCCGACACTTGCAGCGAGAGAGAGCCTGGTCCCGCGCTCGCTCCGCGAATCGACCCCTTCAGCTGCAGGGTGCCTCCCGCCGGCAGACCGGCTCCCGAGAGCGAAGGATCAGTCGCGAGATCCAGCGCGCCGCCGGCGGTGAAAGCGGCCGCGAGACCCGTCAGCGCCATCTGTGCCGGGGCCGAGATGGTGGCGCTGAAGGACTGCTCGTCGCCGGCCTCGATCTCCGCGGGCGCCTGCAGCAAGACCGAGAGCTGAGGCCGGCCCATCGCCCGCAGCGGCGCGGAGGCGCGGGCCACGCCGGAAACCGATCCGACGGTCCATCTCACGGCCACTTCGAGCGTGGCCGAGGTGTCCGCCAGCGGCCGCAGGGAGGCAATCCTGGCGGAGAGCGTCAGCGGCTGTTCGGGGGCGAGCGAGGCCGGCAGGGAGAGACCATTCACCGCCGCTGCCTGCGCGGGCGTGACCTGCGCGGAATCGAGAGCCAACTGCACGTCCGAAGGCGCCCGCGAGGAGATCTGCAGCGAGAATTCGCGCTCGTCGCCGGCGGCGAGATCCGCCGGCGCCTGAAGCCCGACCTCCACCGGAGCGACCACCTCCACCGCGACGTCTCCTCCCGCCTGCCGCGTGCCGAGTGACAGCCCGACCCGGTAGAGGCCCGGTTCCAGCGACCCCGGCAGCACCGCCTCGACGAGGCCGTCGTCGCGCAGCACCGGCGTTTCCAGCGGCGTCGTCCCGGCGATCGCCGCGATCGGCTCGGCGCTCGCCGTCTTCTCTCCGAGGTCGGCCGTCACCGCCACGCGAAAGCCGCTGCCGTGCAGCGCGATCGGCGTCCGCACGCCGGCGACCACGGTGCCGGGCTCGACGGCCGCGAGCGACGGTCCGATCTGCGGCGCGGTACGCCCGCACACACAGCCGTTCCAAATCATCAAGAAAAGGAAGGCTCTGCGGGGGGACACGAATGGAAATTTACCAGCCTGAGGGCACTGACTTCATCCACACCCGCGCCCACCCTCGGAGTCAAAGTGCAGTTGCCGGCGCTCAGGTAGCAGAAGGTAGGCGAAGGCGGAACTTTGCCCCACCCGGCCCGTCGAGCAGTTCGAGAGATCCGCCGGCCTCCTCGGCAAGCGCCCGGCTGATGTAGAGGCCGAGGCCGGTCCCACCGCTGCGTCCGGTCGCCAGCCGGCTGAAGATGCGCGCCCTCAACTCCGGGGGCACGCCCGGGCCGTCATCTTCGACGACGGCTTCCACTCCGCCCGTTGAGGCGGCGCATCGCCTCCAGGGCATTGCGGAGCAGGTTGCCGAGGATCTCCTCGACCGCGATCTGCTCGGCCGCGACGGCGGGCAGGGAGACGCCAAGATCGCGCTGCAGAACGGTGCCCTGCCGCTCCGCCTCACCTTCGAGCAGCGACCAGGCCACGTCGAGGGCCTGGTTCAAGTCGGCCCGCATCGCCTCGGCCGGCGGCGCCCCCGCGCGCCGGAAGCGGTCGATGATCCGCTGGATGCGCTCTACCTGCTGCACGATGGTCTTGACCCGTGCCGCGACCCGAGGGTCCCGCGCGTGGGCTTCGAGGAGCAGCTCGGCGGTGGTGCGGATTCCGGTGAGCGGCTGCCGCAGCTCGTGCGCGAGCTCCGCCAGCGCCTCTTTGCCTTCGGGATTGTCGCCCTTGCGCATCTGCTCCTCGCTCTCAGGGACTCAAGTCCGCGAGCCACGCTTCATACCCTACGAACAGCGAGCGGCCCTCGATCTCGCCGCGCAAAGGTCCATCGGTGAGCCGTGTCCGGCCCAGGGTGGCGCCGAGCGCAATTCGGCCGCGCCCGAGCACATAGTCGATCGACGCGCCGGCGCGGAAGCCGCCCACCAGATTGGTGAGCCGCTCGGTGCCGCTGACGTCGCTCGATGCCGCGCTCCACGCCAGGGTCGCGACCGGACCGAGCTCGACGGCAGCCGCGAACCGGCGGGCGAACGGCAGCCGGGCGCGGATCAGGAGCGGCAGCGAAAAGGCCGAGAGCCGCTCCGAGATGGGCCGATCGACGCCGCCCACTTGCGTGATGATGTCTCCGCGATACCAGAGCGCATCGAGGCCGAGAAGCACGGCGCCCTCGATCGAGCCGAACCATCGGCGCACACCGATATCGGCACCGAGCCGCGGCGCGGTCACCGCACCGCCGTTCGTCATCGCGCCGCCGCGGGCGCGGGCGACGACCAGCCAGTCAGCAGGGGGAGGATCGAAGACGACGTGGGCCCGCGCCAATACCCGGCCACCGGCCACGATGGTCGCATCGGCCTCGCGCGCGCGAGGCGCTGCGTCGAGGGTCGCTTCCGCGGCGCCGCCCGCCGAACGACGAAGGGCGCCGACGTCGGCGCCCTGCGCGGCGACAGTAAAGCCGGAAGTACCGAGCGGATTGCCGAAGCGATCGCGCACCAGTGCACGGACGCGACCCTGCCGCTGGTCCGGCTCGGCGCGCAGCTCGGCACTGGCCGCTTCGCCGGGGAGGACCTCGATCCGCGAGGTTGCCCGGGCGGACGGGCCGGCTCGTACCGACAGCTCCAAGGCCGGTTCTGCCGGCAATCGTTCGGGAATCCGGGCGGCGACGGCGGCGAGCGTGCCGTCCCACGAAACGCGGGCGCGCTCGCCGGCCAGCGAGGCCTCGAGCGGAACGCTGGACAGTGAATTGCCGGCCGCGTCGCGCACGCCGGCGTGCAGGATCAACTCTTCGCCCGCACGCGCCGGGTTGGAAGGCGCAAGGGAGATCTCCGCCGGCGGACCGGCGATGACCTCAATCGCCAGCTCGACGCGACCGGCAAGAGGGTCTTCGATGGTGACCAGATCCCGGCCGGGAGGGGCCGCAGCACGATAGCGCGCCGTCCAGAATCCCGGTCCGTTCTGCGACAGCTTCGCCACCGTGCCGCTGCGGGCGGACGCGCGCGGGGCCGGGCTTTCGGCGGGCGATCCATCGGCGGCAGCGACCGCGACCGCCAGCCGCAGTTCCTCGCCCGCTACGACCTGCGCCGCAGACAGCACCGCCGCGATCCGGGGAAGATCGGGTGTCTGCAGATCGACGAGGACTTCGCGGACGTTGCCCAGCCGATCGACGGCGCGCACCACGCCTTCGCGCACTCCGGGCGGCACTTCGACGGGCAGCGTCGCTTTGCCCTGCGGAGCCCGGACCGGTCCGAAAACCGTCCCCGCGACCCGCACGGAAAGGAGCGCGCGCTTCTTCGATTCGAGATGCAACTGCGTCCGGCCGGAAAGCGGAAGGAACGCGGCGCCTTCGCCCTCGGCGTCGATCAGCGCCACGGCGAGAGCCCGGGGAGATCGGCCCGGAGGCAGCGCGGCGCGCAGTGTGCCACCCTCACCGGCCGCGATCGTCCCGGCACTGACGGCCGCGCGCAACGAGGCAGGCGCCCGGACCACGCCGCCGGCGCCGATCCGGAACGCTTTCGCCAGGGTGGCGTAGAGGCCCGGACCGGGTGGTTGGAAATGCAGTGAGAAATTCGTGTCTTCGCCGCGCCGGCGCGCCTTGCACGAAAGCTGGCCTGCGGACACGGAAGCCGGGACGAGGACGCGCGCGGGTTTACCGTGCTCGGCCGGAATCGTCGGCGCTCCCGCGCACGCGATAGCGCCCTGGTCGGCGAACTTCTCCCCTTCCTCGGGCTCGACCCCGAACGACAGCACGACGGGCGCCGTCGTCCGCCCGTCGGCGCGCACGGCCGGGGGCACCGAGGCCGAGAGCGGCTGGGCCGCCAGGAGCGCCGAGAGCGCTGCCGAGATCATTGCCATCCCTCGCTCCTGGCCTTCACCGGCGGCGGCCGGCGATCGACCCGCAGCGTCTCCTCCTCGTCGGCGGTGCGGCCGAACCGATCCATCGTCCGCACCGCGATCCGGTTCGCCCCCGGCGCCAGCGGGACCTCCGCTTCGAACCTGCCGTCGTGGCCGACCGGCATCTCCAGCCCGTTGATGGAAACGACCGCGCCGGGATCGGCCTCGCCGCGCAACATCACCGCCGCCTGCCGCGTCGATTTGTCGGCAGGCCAGGCGACCTTCAGCAGCACCGAGCGCGGCACGGCCTCCCTCTCCGGAGGCGCCGAGCCGATCACGCGCGCGCCCTGCCCGGCAGCCAGCACGGTGTCGCCGCCGGCCGAAGTCAGCTTCACTTCGCCCGTTTCGGCGACCACCGCGACGAGGCCCTTGCCGTCGTTGAAGACCGCGGCTCGGCCGGAATCGTCGGCGCTCCCGCGCACGCGATAGCGCCCTGGTCGGCGAACTTCTCCCCTTCCTCGGGCTCGACCCCGAACGACAGCACGACGGGCGCCGTCGTCCGCCCGTCGGCGCGCACGGCCGGGGGCACCGAGGCCGAGAGCGGCTGGGCCGCCAGGAGCGCCGAGAGCGCTGCCGAGATCATTGCCATCCCTCGCTCCTGGCCTTCACCGGCGGCGGCCGGCGATCGACCCGCAGCGTCTCCTCCTCGTCGGCGGTGCGGCCGAACCGATCCATCGTCCGCACCGCGATCCGGTTCGCCCCCGGCGCCAGCGGGACCTCCGCTTCGAACCTGCCGTCGTGGCCGACCGGCATCTCCAGCCCGTTGATGGAAACGACCGCGCCGGGATCGGCCTCGCCGCGCAACATCACCGCCGCCTGCCGCGTCGATTTGTCGGCAGGCCAGGCGACCTTCAGCAGCACCGAGCGCGGCACGGCCTCCCTCTCCGGAGGCGCCGAGCCGATCACGCGCGCGCCCTGCCCGGCAGCCAGCACGGTATCGCCGCCGGCCGAAGTCAGCTTCACTTCGCCCGCTTCGGCGACCACCGCGACGAGGCCCTTGCCGTCGTTGAAGACCGCGAAGGAGCCGGAATCGGCCTCGGCGACCGCGCTGCTGCCGGAAGATTCGACGGAAATCGCGACGTCGCCCTCCCCCGGCGAGGCGCCGACACGGCCTCGCTCCAACCGGAACCGAGCGCGGTTGGCGAGAAGCTGCCGCACCGACACTTCGGTGCGTTCGCGGACTTCGATGAACCCGTTGCGCCCGACTTTCAGCCGCGCGGACGCGCCGACGGACGTGCGCACTGCATCATCGAGCCCCAGCGGAAGCGGTGTCCGGGCGGGTTCCCAGGCCCCCGTCGCGCCGTGACGCGTCTGCACCTCGCCCGAGACGACCGCGAGTTCGACGGCCGCAACGGCTGGCGCGACGACGACGGGTGCGGACGCCGGCTTTGGGGCAGTCACCACCGGTTGCAGAGCCGGTTTTTCGCCGCAAAATCCGCAAGTTCCGCAGCTGGCGGCGAAGAGGACCGCGGCGACCGAAACCCGCCTCATGCGAGCGCCCCCTGCTGCGGCATCGGCAAGAGCACGGTGAACGTCGCGCCCTTGCCCGGCTCGCTCTCGACGGTCACCCGCCCGTGGTGCTCTTCGCACACCTGGTGCACCATCGTCAGGCCGAGGCCCTTCGCGTTCCAGTCCTGCTTGGTGGTGAAGAACGGCTCGAAGATCCGCCCGCGGATGTCGGGCGCGATCCCCTCCCCGGTATCGGTGAAATGGATGGCCGCGAGCTGTCCGTCCACGGAGCGATAACCGACGGTCAGCTTTCCTCCCTTGGGCATCGCGCGGCGCGCGTTGGTGACCAGCTCGGAGAAAGCCTCGGTCAGGCGCGGTGGATCGGCGAAGACCCGCAGCGGCGGACCGTACTCACGCACGACCTGCACCCCGGCCTCGGCGAGCGCGCCGAGGTTGCGGGCGAGCGAATCGTCGAGGAGCGGCCGCAACTCGACCGGCGCCAGCGCAGGTTCCTCGCCCTCGGCAGTCCGCTGGAGCCGCTCGACGATCTCGCGGATCCGTTTC
Organism: Deltaproteobacteria bacterium; assembly: GCA_005879095.1. Lineage (GTDB taxonomy): Bacteria > Myxococcota > Myxococcia > Myxococcales > 40CM-4-68-19 > 40CM-4-68-19. Next base: position 5,223 of record VBLM01000022.1, on the reverse strand, counting down.
GCCTGCCCCTCGATGCTCTCCAGCTTCGCGCGCTTCGGCGACCCCGTCGGCTCCTGCATGAGGAGGAGCTGCACCTGGCCGAGAAGCCCGGCGAGCGGGTTGTTGACCTCGTGGGCCACGCCGGCCCCGAGCTGGCCGACCGCCGCCAGCTTCTGCACCCGCAGGAGCAGGTCCTGCGCCTCGCGCGCCTCGCGCGTCTTCTCTTCCACACGCTGCGCCAACTCGCGGTTCCAGCGCTCGATCTCGGCCGCCATCGCGTTGAAGCCCCGCGCCAGGTCGCCCAGCTCGTCGCGGCGGTCGTCGCCCTCGACCCGGTGGCCGAGCTCGCCGCCCGCCAGCGCCGCGGCCCCGCGATGCAGCGCTCGGATCGGCCGCACCATCGCGCCGGTCGCCATCAGCGCCAGCGCGATTCCGACAGCGAGCGCGATCGCCACCGCCGCCAGCGTGCGCCGCGCCAGCACGCGAGACTCGGCGAGCGCGTCTTCCGCCGGCTCGTCGACCGCCACGACCCAGCCGAGATCGGGCACTTCGGCCGATGCGCCCAGGCGCCGGATACGGTCCGCGCCCTCGAAGGCCAATGCCCCGAGGTTGCCGGCCAGCGCCGCCTGGACGAGCGGCGAGCCGGCCCGCGAAGCGCGGGAAGCGACCTCGCCGCGATTCGAGGAGAGCACGACCAGCCCGGCGCGATCGACGACCGCCGCCGCGCCTCGCGCGCCCAGGCGTGACTCGGCGACCAGCGGCAACAGCCGCGCCAGGCTGAACTCGACCGCCAGGACCGCCCCCCCGCGGGCGCGCACGGCGACCGCCACCCGTGGATCACCTTCACCTGAAACGTGCGCCGGTCCCACCGCTTTCCCCACCTGCACCGCGGCGCGCAACGGGATGCTGCGGCCGAAGGCGTCGATGTCCGGCGGTCCCAGCACGGGGCGATCGGCGAGCGAAGGTTCTTCCGAAGGCGAGGCGAGATAGACCGGCGCAGCGACCTGCGCTCCCTCCTCGGAAAGCAGCGCCACGGCTGCCGCGCCTTCGATCTGCCGGAAGACGAGCCGCAGCGCGCCGACCCGCTCCTCGGCGCTGAGCTGGCCGAATTCCATCGCGCTGGCAGCCAGGCCGGCGGCGCGCAGGCTGGCCCCGATCTCGGCCGAAACCCGCTCGGCGAGCGAGCGCGCCGCGGCCACCTGCGAGGCGCGGGTCCGGTCCTCCAGCGCCCGGCGCGAGACGTTGAAAGCGCTCCAGCCGGCGCCGACCAGAGGCAAGACGGCGACCGGCACGAGGATGATCAGCGCGCGCGTGCCGATGCGCATCTCGGCGACTGTATCGCGAGAGACGCGCGCCGGACAGGAAAGTTGTTCCCCGCGCTCTCTGCGCCTACTAATGGTTCATGCCCGAAACGATCGGCGAGGGCCTGCGCGCTCTCGTCATCGAGGACGAGGACGTCATCCGCTCCGTCGTGCTCGAGGTCCTGGAGGGAATGGGCTTCGCGGCGGGCCCGGCCGTTTCGCTGGCCGACGCGCGCAGGAAGCTCGCCGAGGCGACGACCGATCTCCTCGTCGTCGACAAGAACCTGCCCGACGGCAGCGGCCTCCTCCTGGTCAAGGAGCTGGCGGACAAGGACGTCGACGCGCAGGTGGTGTTGATGAGCGGGTATGCCAACCTGTCGTCCGCCGTGGACGCCCTGCAGGCCGGAGTCGCCGACTACATCATCAAGCCCTTCGATCTGGCGGATTTCCGCGCCCGGCTCCAGCGCGCGACCGAAGCGCTGCGGCTGCGGCGCGCCAACCGGCGCCTGCTGGGCGAGCTGAAGGAAAAGAATGCGCTCCTCGAAGGGCTGGCGACGCGCGATCCGCTCACCGGCCTCGACAACCACGCCTCGTTCCAGGAGAGCGTCCGCCGGGAGATCGCCCGCGCGCAGCGCCGCGGGATGCCGTGCGCGCTGTTGCTCGTGAGCATCGACAAGTTCCGCGAGGTCAACGCCAGGCTCGGGTACGCAGGCGGCGACGCGTTGCTGCAGTCGCTGGGCGCCTACCTGCTCCGCAGCGGGCGGGCCAGCGACGTGCCGGCATACCTGGGAAGCAGCGGCGTCATGGCCCGTTTCGGCGGAGACACCTTCGCGATCCTGCTGCCCGAGACGGACCGCACCGGGGGTGCCAGCCGCGCCGAGCAGCTTCGCCGCGGTCTCGCCGAGGCCGTCACCGGCTCCGGCCTGCCTCGCGTCACCGCATCCGTCGGCGTCGCCGCCTTCCCGGAGCACGCCCAGAGCCCCGAGGGGTTGATCGCGGCGGCGACCGTGGCGCTGGAGGGCGCCAAGGAGGCCGGGCGTAACCGGATCATCTCGTGGTCGCGCGAGCTGGCCGCGGGCGGCCGGCTCGATGCGGCCCAGGTCCGCCAGGAGGCCGACCGGCTCTTCGCGCTGGCGAGCTCGATCCGCGACCGCGCCTTCCGGCCGGTATACCAGCCGATCTTCGATCTCGCGGCCGGGACCGAGCTGGCCTGGGAAGCCCTCTCGCGGCCGCTGCATCCGGCCTTCGGCAGTATCCAGGACGTGCTCGCCGCTGCCGAGCGGTGCGGCCAGGTGGCCGATCTGGGGCGGGTGCTGCGCGAGCTGCAGGTCGCCTCCATCGGCCGTCTCGCGGCGGAAAAGCTCCTCTTCCTCAACATCCATCCCTTCGAGTTTCTCGTCGAGAAGAGCATCGAGTCGGAGAGCGCCCTCCAGCCCTTCAGGAAACGGATCGTGCTGGAGCTGACCGAGGCCGCCGAGGTGAGCGACTTCGCCCGCGCGCGCGAGCGGGTCGCTGCGCTGCGCGCCAGCGGCTTCCGCATCGCCGTCGACGATCTCGGCTCCGGCTATTCGACGCTCAACAGCCTGGCGCTGCTGGAGCCCGATTTCGTCAAGCTCGACATGGCGATGGTGCGCGGGATCGAGGGCGGCCGCCGCGCGGCGCGCCTGATCAAGCACATCCTCGAGTACTGCCGCGGCGAGGGGATGCGCGTGGTCTGCGAAGGGATCGAGACCGAACAGGAGCTGGGCGTGGTCCGCGACATCGGCGTCGACCTCGTGCAGGGATACTTGTTCGCCAAGCCCGGACCGGATTTCCCCCCGGCCTCCCTGCCTCGCTGAGCAGTTGCGCGGGCCGATCGAGTGTCCAGTTTTAGCTCGCAATCTCGAACGGCAGGCGGGCGGGCGCTCGCCGGCAAGAGGGGGAAAATCATGGTCCGACGAATTTCACTGGCGACGCTCGCCGCCGTCGCGTTCGGTTTTACCGGTGCGGTGCTGGCCGATCCGTCGACGCTTTCCGTCCACCCGAAGGCGCCGATGGTAGCAGCGGTCGACGACATGGCGCCGGCGATCGTCGTGTATCTCGATGTCTACTGCGGCGCGCCGCCGGTCGATGCGAAGGTCACCGTGGCGGTGCGGCAGGGCGATGTCGAAAGCTCGGGCCCAGTGACCTATGTTCCCGACGCAGGGACCCGGCAGACCATCGGCGTTACCCTTCCCGGCGCGTGGCAGCAGGGACAGGCGGTGGCGTTCGCGACGATGTTGTGCGGCGCGCTGCCGGAGGCGTTCGAAACGGGGGCGTTCATCAACATCACGCCGCCTTGAGCGCCACTCGCTAATCGGGCCGCGCCGGGATTCCGACGCTGAACTCGGTGCGCGCCCAGTTGAGACGGGCCGGATCGCCCTCTTCCACCAACCGCACGCTCCCGCCGTAGTTCCGCATCATGGTGCCCGCGATGTGGGGCGAAACGCCGCGGCCCTCGTGGCTGACCCGCACTTCCACGCCGCTTCCGCCGCCGCCGACCACACGCACCTGCACGCGGGCCGAGCCGCCGGCGGCCTCCGCGGCGTCGACCGCGTTGGCCACCACGTCGACGATCGCATGCAGCACCGCGCTGGGTGCGCACCAGGCCACTTTCGGCGTCGGCGCCCGGCGCGCATCGAACCGCCCGCCCAGTCGGTTCACCCGGAACTCGAGCACGCCGACGGCCTGCTCCACCACCTCGTCCACGACGAAGAAAGACGACGCCGCTTTCTCCCGGGAGAGCACCGCCTCGTAGCTGGAGAGAAAGTCCTGCATCCGCTGCACCTGCCGGCGCATCAGCTTCCACTCCTCGAGCCCGGCGAGGGCGCCGACTCTCCGCTCGACCAGCTCGAGGCTGGCCTTGATCCCCTGCAGCGGATGGCGGAGCCCGCCGATCAGATCCGGAGCCAGTTTCAACAGGTCGTCGCTCACGATTCCCTCCCGCATTCAATCTAGAGAGGGAGGTCGCACCGCAGCAATGCGCGGATCTGACGCCAGGTATCCCCAGCGGGGGCGCAAGACCTACACGGAGCCGGTTGAGGCTGAGGCGTTACTTCGTCCAGCGCGGTTTGCCCTTGCTGTCCGCCTTGCAGGTGAGCGTGTTGCCCGACTTGTCGGTCGCGGTGGTCCCGACCGCTTTCTTCGAGCAGTACTGCCCGTCCTTCGGCCCCTTCTTGCCCTTGGCGTACGACGGCAGTGCAAAGAGGCTGAACGCGAGTGCGACGGCCGTGAAGCGCATGGTTTCCTCCGGCTCCAGGAACGGCGCGCGCAGCGTGCCCGAACCGAACGCATCGTGCAAACCTGTAACTGCTGGCTCCCGCCCCGGAAGCGTGACAAACCTTCCGCGTGGCCCTCTTCTCCAAGCGCCTGCCGCACGTCATCACGCGCAAGGACCTGGCGCTGATCGTCGCGCCTACCTACGCCAAATCGGCCGAGGTCGATTTCGACGAGGCGCACGAGCGGATGGAGCGCGCGGTCGGGACGCAGTCGATCGTCGACTCGCTGTACGAGGGCCTCTCCGCTGCCCTCTTCGAGCGAAAGGGGCCGCGCACCAACGACGACGAGCTGATCGACAACCTCTCCGCCGGCGTGCAGAAGCGGCGCTCGCGGGTGAAGGCGGCGGAGATCACGCCGGCGATCTCGGCGGTGATGGTGATGCTCAACATCGAACTGGGATACGCGCCGGAGATGATGCGCGGCATGCTCGCGTCGCCGAAGGGCGCGGAAATGCTGCAGCAGGGTCTGCGCGAGTTGGGGATGCACCTGGTGCGGCAATTGGTAAAATGAGTCCGCTCCCTTTCAGCGGAGGACGTCTTGCTTCTCGTGTTGCTGCTCGCTGCCTTTCCCCCCGAAGCCGCGCGGCAGATCGTCGGCGGAGCGCTTTCGGACGGCGTCGCGTACGCGCGGTTGGAAGAGCTGTCGG
>VBLM01000196.1 GCA_005879095.1 Deltaproteobacteria bacterium | reverse complement strand
CGCCCGCGTGCAGGGCGACAACGCGGCGCAGGAGATCGCTCGCGGCATCGTCCGCGCCGCCAAACAGCCGCGGGTGGATGTGGTGGTCATCGCCCGCGGCGGCGGCAGCCTCGAGGACCTGTGGGCGTTCAACGAGGAAGTGGTCGCGCGGGCGCTGGTCGGCTGTCCGGTGCCGACGGTGAGCGCGGTCGGCCACGAGGTCGACGTCACCATCGCCGACTATTGCGCCGACGTCCGTGCGCCGACTCCGACGGCCGCGGCCGAGCTGATCGCGAAAGTGAAGGACGAGCTGGTGGCCGACCTGGCCCAGCGAAAAGCGCGCCTGCAGCGGGCGCTGCGGGCCCAGCTCGAGCGCAAGCACGCCCAGCTCGACAAGTTGCAGGCGCGGGTGGCCGATCCGCGCCGGCTGCTCAGCGACCGGAAGCTCCGGCTCGACAAGCTCCGGCAGCGGCTCGAAGCCGCCATCTCGCTGAGCGGCCGCGCCGAAAGGCTGCGCAAGCTGCGCGAGCGGTTGCAGGCGCAGCATCCGCGCGAGCAGTTGCACCGGCTGCATCGCGAAGTCGCGCGCCTCGAGGAAAAGCTCGGCGCGCTGGGACGGCGCTTTCTGGCCGCGCGGCGGCACAAGTACGAAGGGCTCGCCGCGCGGCTCGACGCGATGAGCCCGCTCAAAGTGCTCGCGCGCGGCTATGCGGTCGCGTTCGACGAGCGCGGCCACGCGCTCTTGAAGGCCGATCAGGTGCAGCCGGGCGAGCGCCTCCGCGTCCGCCTGCACGAGGGGGAGCTTTCCGCCTCCGTCCTCACAAAGAAGCCCTGAACACCCACCCCGGAGCAGGCGTAGCATTCCGTTGTGCCCGCATCGATCGGGTGCTAGAGGAGCGCCGTGGCCGACCTTGCCCCGACGCCCGTCGATCCAGAGAGGTACGAAGAGATCGTGCAGCGGCTGGCGAAGGTGGTGGAACGGCTCGAAGGCGGCGGACTTTCGCTCGAGGAATCGATCGCCGCGTTCGAGGAAGGCATCAAGCTGGCGCGGGCGGGGGCGCGCAAGCTGGAGGAAGCGGAACGCAAGGTCGAAGTGCTGCTGGAGGGGGACCGGACCGCGCCGTTTACCGAGCAAAAGTAGATCGGCTCGGTCTTTCGCGCGTCGGAGAGGACATGGCGGGGCGGAAGAAGATCATCATCGTCGACGACGACCGCGAGACTCGCTGGCGGCCAACGGGCTGCGGCTGATCTCGACCCTCCACGTCGACCGGCCCGACCTGATCCTGCTCGACGTGATGATGAGCTGGATTGACGGTTTCGAGCTCTGCCGGGCGGTGAAGAAGAACGACGAGTTCCGCGACATCCCGGTGATCTTCATCAGCGCCAAGAAGACCGCGCAGGACATCCGCACCGGCCTCGCGGCGGGCGCCGCCGACTACTTCTCCAAGCCGATCGACATGGAGCGCCTGCTGGCGAAGATCGCTTCGCTGATCGGGCCGCCGGCGCCGCCGCTGCCGTCCGCGGGCGGTTCCTCCGAATCGAGGCGATGAAGGTCCGCGCCGACGTTCTTCTGCACCAGCGGGGCTTGGCGGAATCGCGCGCGAAAGCGCAGGCGCTGATCCTCGCCGGCTCGGTGGTGGCCGGGGAGCATCGCGTCGAGAAGCCCGGACAGCTGCTGGACGAAAAAGTCGAGCTGCGACTGAAAGAGCAGCTCAAGTATGTCTCCCGCGGCGGGCTCAAGCTCGAGCACGCGCTGGACCGGTTCCAGCTGCCGGTGACGGGTCGGGTCTGCGTCGACCTGGGCGCCTCGACCGGCGGGTTCACCGACGTGCTGCTGCAACGTGGGGCCCTGAAGGTCTACGCGGTCGACGTCGGCCGCGGCCAGTTGCACGAGAAGCTGCGCGCCGACCCGCGGGTGATCATGCAGGAGCGCGTCAACGCCCGCGAGCTGCGGCTGCCCGAGCCGTGCGCGGCGGCGGTAGCCGACCTGTCGTTCATCTCGCTGAGGCTCGTCCTGCCCGCTCTTGCCGCAGCGCTGCGCCCGGCCGATGCCTGGGCGTGCGTGCTGGTGAAGCCGCAATTCGAGGCCGGACGCGCCGAGGTAGGCAAGGGTGGGGTGGTGCGCGACCCGCTCGTCCACGAGCGCGTCGTTCGAGAGATTGCCGAAGAACTGGAAAAACTTGAGTTCGAAATCGTGGGCTCGGTTCCGTCGCCTGTTCTGGGTCCTGCCGGAAACCGGGAATTTCTCCTCGCGGGTAGGCGCAAGTAGGACGCGACAGGTTGGCGCAGGGAGGCGTCGCGCGTAAAATTGCAGGGTCGGGAGGGACCCGGGGGACGAATGGCGTTGGGCCATGGTGCTCGGGTTCGCGTAGCGGCGCCGCCGGCCGAGGCGCGGAAGTTGTGCACGCGCCTCTCGCGCGGCGGCATTCCGGCGGCGATCGACGACGGCGTCTCGTACGCCGAGATGATCGTCGTGGTCGACCCTGCCGATCTGGCCCCGTACCGGGCGCGCGCCAGGCACCTGTTCGTGGTCGGAGCGCCGGGCGCACAGTACTTCGCGTCCGGCGCGGACGAAGTGGCGGTGCCGGGCGAGCCGGAAATCCTCTTCCGCCGGCTGCGCATGTACATCGAGCGGCTCGACCTGCTCTCGCGCGTCGAGCGGCTGAACGAGCGGGTGGCGGCGCTGGAGGCCGGCCTCGCCGACGCCGCCCACGACGTGCGCAGCCCGCTGCAGGCGGTGATCGGCAACGCCGAGTTGCTGGCGCGCGATTCGTCGCTGACGCCCGCACAGCGCGACATTGCGGCGGCGGCAGCGCGGCAGGGCATGCGGGCGATCCAGCTCGCCGAGCGCATCCTCGAGTCGGCCCGGCGGCGCAACCGGACCACGCTCGACGCGGAGGGCCTCGATCTCGGCACGCTGGTCGAGTCGGCGGTCGAGCAGGCTCGGGTGAACGCCAGGTCGCGCGGCGTCACGCTCACGGCGGTTCCG
>VBLM01000021.1:523-2915 GCA_005879095.1 Deltaproteobacteria bacterium | reverse complement strand
CTTCGACTAGAAAGGCTTCAAGCGCACCGCGGAGGCGCGGAGAACGCGGAGGTTTTTTTTGGTTTTTTGTAAATGCAATTCTCCGCGAAAACTCCGCGACCTCTGCGCCTCCGCGGTGCGCAGTTGCTTTTGATTTGAGTGCCGAGTGAAGTAGGCTGCGAGACCCAGGGAGACACCCGAGATGCCGTTCAGCGTCATCCTCACCGAGAAGGGCGGAGCCACGCAGCGGCTCGACTTCGAATCGGAAGAGATCACCATCGGGCGCGTCGATGAGAACGACATCTGCCTGCCCAAGGGCAACATCTCGAAGAAGCACACCAAGATCGTGGTCAAGGACGGCAAGATCATCGTCCTCGACCTGAAATCGACCAACGGCACGTACGTCAACGGAAAGAAGCTGGCAGGACCACAAGTCATCACGCCCGCGGACAAGGTCTACGTCGGCGACTTCATTTTGAGCGTCGAGCCGCCGGACATGGCCGGCGACGAGGTGCCGGCGGAAGAGGAGTCCGGGTCCACGATGCCGCCGCAGATGCCGGCGGAGGACGAGCGGACCGACCAGCCGGAGTACGGCAGCGACGAGGCGACGCGGCGCGAGGGTTACCCGGAGGAAGAGGCGCCCCCGGAGGAAGACGCGCTGCCCGAGGCGGAGCCGGAGCCCGAGGAGGAACCGCCGGCGGACGAGGAGGAGATTCCCGCGCCTGCGCCCGTGCGCAGGGCCGCTGTCGCCTCCACGCAGCCGTCGCCGAAACCCTCGCCGATGCGCATCGCGCCGCCTCCGGCCGCGGCGAAGAGCGCGCTGGCCGGAGCGAAAGCGCAGGCAGCGGCAGCCGCGAAGCAGCCGCCTTTGAAAGCCGTCAAAGGCGGCGCAAAGAAGAAGGCGGGCAACGTCTCGGAGGAGTACGCCGAGACGCTCAACCTCGTGCACGACCGGCTGATCGAGGCCATGGATCTGCGCCGCCTCGACCTCGACGCGCTCGGATCGGAAGAGCTGTGGAAGAAGACCGAGGCCACCATCCGCGCCATCGTCAACAAGATGGACGCGACCGGCGAGCTGGACGCGCACCTCGAGCGCGAAGAGCTCGTCCAGGACGTCCTCAACGAGGCGCTCGGGCTCGGGCCGCTGGAGATCTATCTCGCCGACGAGGGCGTCAGCGAGATCATGGTCAACAGCCCGACGCAGGTGTACGTCGAGCGCGATGGCAAGCTGATGCGGGTGGACAAGGCGTTCAGCTCGCCGCAAGCGGTGCTCGGGGTCATCGAGCGGATCGTGGCGCCGCTCGGGCGGCACATCGACGAGAGCTCGCCGCTGGTCGACGCGCGGCTCGCCGATGGAAGCCGGGTCAACGCGATCATTCCGCCGCTCGCTCTGAAAGGGCCGTGCATCACGATCCGGAAGTTCAAGCGGGACCTTTTGACGTCCGACAATCTCATCGAGTTCGGGACGCTGACGCAGCAGATGGCGGAGTTCCTCGACACCTGCGTCAAGGTGCGGCGGAACATCGTGATTTCGGGCGGCACCGGATCCGGGAAAACGACGCTACTGAATATATTGTCCAGCTATATCCCAGAGCGCGAGCGCATCGTCACCATCGAGGACGCGGCCGAGCTGCAGTTGCCGCAGGACCATGTGGTCTCTCTCGAAGCGCGGCCCTCGAACATCGAAGGAAAAGGCCAGATCACGATCCGCGACCTGGTGAGGAACTCGCTGCGCATGCGGCCCGACCGCATCGTCATCGGCGAGTGCCGCGGCGGCGAAGCGCTCGACATGCTGCAGGCGATGAACACCGGCCACGACGGCTCGCTGACGACGCTGCACGCCAACACACCGCGCGACGCTCTCTCGCGCCTCGAAACGATGGTCCTGATGTCCGGAATGGAGCTGCCGGTGCGCGCCATCCGCGAGCAGATCGCGTCAGCGGTGAACCTCATCATCCAGCAGACGCGCTTCGCCGACGGCACGCGGAAAGTCACTGCAATTTCAGAGGTTTCTGGTATGGAGATGGAAGTGATCACCATGCAGGACATCTTCACCTTCAAGCAGGAAGGCTTCGACGGCGAGGGCAAGGTGGTCGGCAAGTTCATCGCCACCGGCTTCGTCCCCCGGTTCTACGACGACCTGCAGCGCCGCGGCATCCCGGTCAACATGGACATCTTCCGCGAAGAGGCATAGCCGCCTTTGCCGTTCACGCTGACGTTCACCGAGCCGGACGGGGGGAAGCCGCAGAGTCACCCGATCGCGGACGGTGAGCTCTTGATCGGGCGCGACGACACCTGCGACGTGGTGCTGCGGTCGAAGGACGTCTCGCGCCGGCACGCGCGGTTTTTCGTCAAGGGCGGCGAGCTGCTGGTCGAGGACCTCGGCTCGCACAACGGCGTGTATGTCAAAGGG
>VBLM01000021.1:0-472 GCA_005879095.1 Deltaproteobacteria bacterium | reverse complement strand
GTTTTGAAAGCCGTCGATTCGGACAAGCAGATCAAGCTGCCCGCCAAGGCGACGATCGGTCGCGGCGCCGAGTGCGACGTGGTCCTTGACGACGACTCGGTCTCGCGCAAGCACGCCGAGCTGGCGCGCGACGATCGCGGCGTCTACCGCGTGCGCGATCTCGAGTCGGGCAACGGCACGTTCCTCGACGGCAAGCCCGTCGGCCGCGAACCGGTGCTGGTGCCGGAGGGCGCGAAGCTGCGCTTCGGGGACGTGGAGCTCCTGTTCTGGCGGCCGCCGACCGGCATGCCGGCGGCGACCCGGCAGAAGATCCTGGTAGCGGGTCTCGGGGTCGTGATCATCGTCGCTGCGATGTTGATCGTGTTGCGGCCGGCGCGGCACACCGAACGAGCCGACGACGCTTCCGGCGATGATTCGAGCGCCGTTGCCGATCAGGCGCAGGCCGCGATCGAGAGCGAGCGATTCGACGAGG
>VBLM01000194.1 GCA_005879095.1 Deltaproteobacteria bacterium | reverse complement strand
TCTTCAAGGAGCTGCTCTTCGTCAGCTACGATCCCGAGACCGCGGTGGTGCAGGGCGTCGGCGTGTTCCGCTACGAGCTGCTCCTCAACCTTGCGACAGCAGTGGTGATTTCGGTCGCGACCCGGGCGGTGGGCGCGCTGCCGGTCTTCGCCTTCACGGTGATTCCGGCCGCCGCCGCGCTGATGATCACCGAAAAGATGCGCCTCACCATCGCCCTCTCGGTGGCCTTCGCCATCGTTGCTGCCGCCGTCGGCTACTACCTGAGCTGGATCGAACAGCTTCCGACCGGCGCGACCATGGTGGTCACCGCCTCGTTCTTTTTGTTGCCCGGTTTTTTGAAGATCCTCCGCCGCAGCTCCGTCTGAGGAGCCATGATCCTTCCGGCTCTCGTCCTTCTGGCGCAGGCGCAGCCCGACCCGCAGCTGCAGAAGGAGCTGGAAAAAGCCCTCCAGGCCGACCAGCAGGCCGCGCAGCAGAAACAGCACCAGCAGCAGGCCGCGCCGGCGCCGCCGCTCCTGCGCGGGTCGCAGTCGCTCAACCCGGACATCAGCGCCATCCTCGACGCCGACATGGGGTGGCAGCGCCGCGCGCCGCAGTTCCTCAACGGCGACGACCCCAACCTGCACGGCGACACCACGCACGCGCTCGGGTTCACCGCGCAGGAGGTCGAGCTCGCCCTCAGCGCCATCGTCGACCCGTACTTCAAGGGCGAGGTCTACCTGACCATCCCCAACCTCGAGGGGATCGAGGTGGAAGAAGCCTTCGCGACCTCGACTTCGCTGCCTTGGAACATTCAGGTCAAGGGCGGCAGCTTCCGCAGCGCTTTCGGGCGGCAGAACGGCCAGCACCTGCATGTGCAGGACTTCACGCGCCGGCCGCTGATCAACGCCGCCTTCCTCGGCGACGACGGCCTGCGCGGCCCCGGCCTGCAAGTGAGCTGGCTCTCGCCGCTGCCGTTCTACCTCACGCTGTACGGCGAGGCGTTCTCGCTGGCAAACGATCCGGCGTCGTCGAGCGGACCGGTGCCTGATCCCGTCCGCAGCTTCGGCGCCGACGGCCCTCGCCGGCCCACGCTGACGGCGGAGGCGAAGCTGTTCCTGCCCTTCGGCGAGGAGTGGTCGCTCTACGGCGGGCTGAATTTCGCCAGCGGAAAGTCGCCGGGCCTCTTGGTGGCGACCGACACGACCGCCGGCGCCGGACGCGAGACGCAGCTTTTCGGCGCCGACCTGTATCTCAAGTGGAAGCCGGCCAACGTGGCGCAAGGGTACAGCTCGCTGGCGCTCCAGGCCGAAGGCATCGTGCGCCACTTCGCCGCCGGCGACACGCTCGCCGACGAGTGGGACGGCGGAGCCTACGCGCAGATCGTGGCCCAGTTCGCCCGCCGCTGGTTCGTCGGCCTGCGCGGCGACCTGATCGGCCTGCCCTCCAGCTCGGTGACCGCGCGCACCGCCCGCGGCGCGCTCAGCGTCACTTTTCAGGGCAGCGAATTCATGCGCGTCCGCGCCTACGCCGAAATCGAGAAGGGCAATCTCTCCTTCGGCGACGCAACGGTGGTTCCCGTCGTCACACCTGACTGGGCCCCCGCAGCGTTCCTGCAGCTCGAAATCTCCATCGGCGCCCACGGCGCACATCCGTTCTGAGGCAGACATGATCGGACTCATCGCTGCGCTGCACGTCGTCTCGTCGATCGCCACGCTCGGGTCGCTGGCCAAAGAGGTCGGCGGCGACCGCGTCGAGGTGGAATCGCTCAGCAAGGGCTACCAGGATCCGCACTTCGTCGAGCCCAAGCCGGGCGATCCAGACCGGCGAGCTGGGCAACCTCGACTGCTCCCGGGTCATCCCGGTGCTCGACATCCCGACGACCAGGGTGGACCGCTCGATGGGCGACATCCACCCACAGGGCAACCCGCACTACTGGCTGCCGCCCGGCAACGCCAGGATCCTCGCCCGCGAGATCGCACAGCGGCTCGGGCAACTCGATCCCCAGGGCCGCGCCCAATACGAGAAGAACCTGGCCCGCTTCAACCAGCGCGTCGACGCGAAAGAGAAGGAGTGGGCGCCGCTGGTCCAGAAGCTGCACGGCGTGAAGGTCGCCACCTATCACAAGAGCTGGACCTACGCCTCGCAGTGGCTGGGCATGGAAGAGATCGGCTACGTCGAGCCCAAGCCCGGCATTCCGCCCGACCCGCAGCACCTGGCGCGGCTGATCTCGGTGATGAAAGAGGACGGCGCGAAGCTGCTTCTGATGGAAAACTTCTACAACCGCAGCGTGGCTTCGCTGGTCGCGGAAAAAGCCGGCGCGAAGCTCCTGACCCTGCCCACCGACGTCGGCGCCGAGCCGGCCATCAAGGACTGGTTCACGCTGGTCGACGCGGTCCTGAAGCAGCTCTCCACCGCGCTCTGTGTTTTGCTCCCCGCATGGAGCGTCTGATTCTGGCGACGCTGCTGCTGTCCTGCGGCGAACGCCCCGGAACCTTCGCCGGACTTTCTTCGATCCCGCTTCTCGGCCGGGCCGTCTACGCCGACGGCAGATCGGCCCCGGCCGAGACCATCGAGCTGAGCCTGCTGGCGGACGGCGCCAATCTCTTCCCGGCCGGCGTCAACGGTTGCAGCCCGGGAGACGCTCACGCCCAGGCGCTGCAGACGCTCTCCGTCATCACCGCCCTGGACGGGTCATTCTCGGTGACCGCGCCGATCACCGGCTTCGTCCGCGCGACCGACGACACCTGCGCGATGGCTGCCGAGGCGGCGGCGAACCTCACCCGTATCGAGCTGCGCGCGCAGACCGAAGCCGATTTCGGCACCTGCGTGCCCTACTGCCGCAAATATCGCTGGAACATGTGCTACGGGGATTGCGTCGGCCGCGGACAGAAGTTCATCTGGACCGCGACGCTCTCGCCCACCGACGTCGGCGCGCATCGCACCATCAAGTTCGAGTCACTCGGCCCGCCGCTGCCGGATGCCTCGGCGCCCGGTCCAGCGCTCCCCGACCTCCGCGTCGACGCCGAGGCCGCTCGGAGCTCGCTGGAGCTGACCACGGAGGATTTCGCCGCCGACGACTGCGTGCTGCAGGACGGATGCATCGCCGCCCCCGGAACCCGGACGCTGCTCCGGTTCGATGGCGACATCGAAAACCTCGGCGCCGGCGACCTTCAGATCGGCAGCCCGGAAAACAACCCGCTGTTCACCTACAGCGCCTGCCACAAGCATTATCATCTCGAGGACATCATGACCTTCGAGCTCCTCGACCAGATGGGCCAGCCGGTATTCGGCGACAACGACCGCGTGATCGGGCGCAAGCAGGGGTTCTGCATCCAAGGCATGGAGCGGATCGCGGGCAAGGCGCCGAACATCTACGACTGCGACAATCAGGGCCTCGCGGCCGGCTGGGCCGACGTCTACGGCGCGGGGCTGAGCTGCCAGTGGCTCGACGTGACCGGGCTGCCGACCGGCGACTACCTCCTGCGCATCACCGTCAACGCCGGGCGCCAGTTCCCGGAGAGCGACTTCGACAACAACAGCGAGCAGATTCCGGTCTCCATCCGGTGATCCCGTGACGCGCGCTGCCGCACTCGCCCTGCTGGTCGCGGCCTGCAAGTCGGTCCCGGTCGGGCCGTCCGACGCGGGCCCGTACGACGGCGGACCGGTGGTGGACGTGCTTCAGCACCACAACGGCGGCTCGCGCGACGCGCTCTACGTCGAGCCCGTCTTCACCCACGCCGCCGTGCAGGGAATGCATCTCGATCCGGGCTTCTCGGCCACCGTAGACGGACATGTCTACGCGCAGCCACTGGTGATCGCCGCGCCGCGGGCGATGCTGATCGTCGCGACCGAATCCAACCAGGTCAGCGCGCTCGATGCGGCGACCGGTGCGGTTCTCTGGCGCAAGACGCTGGGCGCGCCGGTCCCGCTCTCGCAACTCGAGTGCGGCAACATCGATCCGCTCGGCATCACCGGCACGCCCGTCGCCGACCTGTCCTCGCGCACCGTCTACCTCGATGCGATGACCGCCGGCCCGCGCCACCTCGTCTTCGCCCTCTCGCTTGACGACGGCAGCACGCGGCCCGGGTGGCCGGTCGACGTCGCGGCCAGAATCGCTGGTTTCAACTCGGCTTTTCAGAACCAGCGGGGCGCGCTCGCGCTGCTCACCGGCACGCTGTTCGTGCCCTACGGAGGTCATTACGGCGATTGCGGCGATTACCACGGCACGATCCTCGCGATCCCGGTCGCCGCCCCGCAGACCGCCTTCAGCTGGCGGACGCGGGCGCAGGGCGGAGCCGTCTGGGCCCCCTCGGGAATCTCGAGCGACGGCACGTCGATCTTCGCCGCCACCGGCAACACCTTCGGCGCGACCTCGTGGGCCGACGGCGAGGCCGTCTTCCGCTTCGCGCCGGCAGCCCCTCTGACGGCCGCCGACCAGTTCTACCCGTCGAACTGGAAGAACCTCGACGACGGCGATGTCGACCTCGGCGGCAGCGGCGCGCTGCTGGTGCACGTTCC
>VBLM01000195.1 GCA_005879095.1 Deltaproteobacteria bacterium | reverse complement strand
AGGACGATACGGCCGTCGGGACCGGCGATGACCGCGTCGGTCGTCGGCAGCGGGTTTTTCACGGCGTGATCAGCGTGCCGGCCGGCAGCGGCTCGGCGGCGGGCTCTTCCTTCTCCAGCCGGTCCTGCACCGCGTGCGTGAAGAGGGCACGGGAGAACGGATTCGTCGCCTCGTCGGGCAGCACCCGCGAGACCGCGAGTGCCGTCTTCGCCGCGTCGATGCGGCCCGCGCTGGCCAGCACGTGTGCCATCTCCAGCAAGCGCTTCGCGTACAGTGTACGGCGCTGTGGAGTGAAGTACGCCAGCGCCGCTTCCTCCGCCGCGCGTCCGAACGCCTGCCGCCGCTGCGCCGCGTCGATGTAGAGCTGGCTGACCGCGATCTCGTCGACTTTCAGCGCGAACGACCGCAGCGCGTCCTCCTCGGGAATCCAGGAGATGAAGAGCGGGTCCTCGAACAGCGCCGCGCCCGCCAGCTGGTGCGCCAGCGCGTCGTCGCCCAGCTCGATCGAGAGCCCCGGCGAGGGCGGCGGCGTCTCCGGCGCCGGTCCGAGGAGCCGCAACGCGTCAGCGTACGAGGACGGCGGCGCGAATCCGTTCCGCGTGCCCTGCGCCTCGGCCTCGGCGATCAGCTGGCGCGCGTGGTCCTTCGGAATCTCGGCGGTGGTGACGACGTTGCTGCGCGGCAGCCGCTTGACGAACTCGCGGTACGACCGCCGTGAGAGCCCGAGCGCATCCGCCGCGAGGATGCCCTTGGTGTCCGAGATCACGGCCTGCACCACCTCGACGCCCTGCCGCGCCGGCCGCGCCCACCAGACCGCGCGCTCGCCGTAAGCATCGATCGAGCTGGCGTAGCAGGAGGGCGCCTCGGCCTCCGGCAGCGGCTTGAGCACGGCTTCGCCCTGCGGCCGGATCTCCTGCACCTGCACGCCCTTCTGCTTCAGCTTCTGCAGCTCGCGCTTCGACTCCTTGGCCAGCGTCTTCTCGGGCCGCAGCGCCAGCTGGAGAAGGACTTCGCTCTTCTTGTCGCGGCCGGCCGCGTGCACCAGCGCCAGCGCGAGCATCTCCGGCAGGGCGGCGATCCCGGCGGCGTTGTCCAGCTTGATCAGCTCGTCCCGCGCGGCCTGCACCTGCGCGGGCTGCGGCCGCGGGACGCCGGCGCACTCCACTTGAGCAGCGCGAGCAGCTCGTCGACAGTGAGATTGTGAGCCATAGGGGCGCGCACATTAGCAGGGACGGCTGTACGATGGGCTCGATGCGAGTGACGATGTTGTACTTTGCGGCGGCCCGCGAGCGGGCCGGGGTCTCGACCGAGACGCTCGAGCTGCCCGAGGGCGCGACTGCCGCGCAGGCGTTGTCGCTGGCGTGCGAACGGCATCCCGCGCTGCAGGCGGTGGTGACGAAGCTGCGCGTCGCGGTCGATCAGGATTTCGCGCAGCCGGATCGGAAACTGCGCGACGGTTCGGAGGTCGCGCTGATCCCGCCGGTCTCGGGCGGCGTGGGCTCGTCGAACCGAATCGGCCCGGAGGCGCTCTCTGCGGAAGCGCCGTTGCACGAGGTGACCGGCACCGATTGCGGCGCGGTGGTCACGTTCGTCGGCACCGTCCGCTCGAGCAACCACGGCAAGGCCGTCGTGCGGCTCGAATACGAAGCCTATCCGGAGATGGCCCTGCGCGTGTTCGACCACATCTGCGCGGAGGCCCGCGAGCGCTGGGGCGCGCGGCTCGTCATCCACCACCGCACCGGGTCGCTCGATCCCGGCGCGCTCTCCGTCGTCATCGCCGCTGCGGCGCCGCATCGGGCCGACGCATTCGAAGCCTGCCGCCACGCGATCGAATTGCTGAAAAAAGAAGCGCCGATCTGGAAGCGCGAGATCTATCCGGACGGATCGAGCTGGGTGGGTTTGGGTAGTTGAGGTTCACGGTGTCTGGTTGAGGTTGTGGTTGTGGTTCGAGTTCACGCGTGCGTTCTAGCTCGCGAACTCGAACCCGCGCGTAAACCCGAACTACAACCACAACCCCAACCCGAACTGCGTACGCGAACTAATGGATCGCGTACAGGTAACCATCATCCGACATGGCGTAGACGGTCCCGTCCTGACCGATCGCCGGCGACGAGTTGAGCTGCCCCTTCGTCTTCACCGCCCACTTCTCTGTCCCGTCG
>VBLM01000193.1 GCA_005879095.1 Deltaproteobacteria bacterium | reverse complement strand
AGTTCACCATCACCTCGGGGCAGGAAGGCCGCGCGTTGCCCGAGGGGGCGCTGGTGTGCAACTTCCCGCGCCCGCCGGCGCTGCTCGAGCACAGCGAAGTGGTCACCTGGTTCCACGAATTCGGCCACCTCCTGCATCACATCTTCGGCGGCCAGACGCGGTGGGCGGGCGTTTCCGGCGTGCGCACCGAGTGGGACTTCGTCGAAGCGCCCTCGCAGATGCTGGAAGAATGGTGCTGGGACGCTTCGGTGCTGCAGAAGTTCGCGCGACATCATGAAACAGGCGAGCCGATTCCGGCGGCACTGGTCCAGCGGATGCGCGCCGCCGACGAATTCGGCAAGGGCCTGCGCGTGCGGCAACAGATGTTCTACGCGGCGACGTCGCTGCGTTTTCACGATCGCGATCCGGCCGGCCTCGACACGACCGCCCTCGCCGGAGAGCTGCAGGAACGCTACACGCCGTTCCGCAACGTGCCGGGGACATATTTCCAGGAGAGTTTCGGCCACCTCGAGGGATACTCGGCGATCTACTACACGTACATGTGGTCGCTGGTGATCGCGAAGGACCTGTTCGGTGTGTTCCGCCGCGAAGGGCTGCTCAATCCGGAGGCGGCGCTGCGGTACCGCCGCCGGATCCTCGAGCGCGGCGGCAGCCGGCCGGCGGGCGAGCTGGTGAAGGATTTTCTCGGCCGCGAGGCATCGTTCGACGCGTTCGCCGACTGGCTCGACGCAGGTTAGTCACGTCGAGGACGATGGCGCTTTTTGAAAGATGAATTCGATCTGCTCGAAGCCGCCCACCCAGGTGCACCAGAACCGGCTGCAAGCATATGGCTGAAGGTTCGCGAGCCAGCTGATCACGCGATCGATCTGCTTCAGGATCGCGACTTGCCAGGGTTTGACGCCCGCATCCAGCTTCAGGTCCCAACGGATGATGTATCGGAGTTTCATCGAGACCAACGCGAGAGGAACGCCGATGTACCCGCCGCGAAAGCCGGGCCGCACGTACTCCGGGAACGTGACGTCGAACCCGTGCTTGTGTTCAGGGTGCGTGATGCCG
The DNA here is from genome assembly GCA_005879095.1 of Deltaproteobacteria bacterium. GTDB lineage: Bacteria > Myxococcota > Myxococcia > Myxococcales > 40CM-4-68-19 > 40CM-4-68-19. Next base: position 7,705 of record VBLM01000193.1, on the reverse strand, counting down.
CGCGAGAAGTGAGGAACGCGAATCTCGAGGCGGCCATCCGCCGCGAGGAGCCGGTAGATGGCGCGCATGACTTCGAAGACGTCGTCGAGATGCTCGAGAACGTGATCCATCACGATGATGTCGAAATATCCTTCGGGAAGGGCTCGGTACGCTTCCATGTTCGAGAGGTCGAGGTACAGGTCCGCTCTCGATGCGGCGTCGACGTCGACATTGAGGAATCCGGGCCGTGGAAACTGACCGCAGCCCAGGTTCAGTTTCCTCGGGAGTGGAGAGGGAAGAACGGAATGCATTGCCGAAGCGTAGAATGCATTCAGAACGGCGTCGAGCCCGGCGGCGCCGGCGGGTCCCAGGTCGACTCGAGAAACCGCGCCGCACCGGTTTCCCCGCTCGCCGGCGCCAACCACTGACAACCTGCGATCGCCGCGGCGATGACGATCGCGGCGATGTCGCGGCGCAACACGGTGACGATGGCGATGGACATCGCCGCGAAATAAGGCATTGCGCTCCAGATGCCGGGAACGCCGAGAGCCTGGAGTGGATTGCGCGGAACGAATCCGTGCGCCAGCAATGGCCAGACGACCTCGCGCAGCGGGTTCTCCACTTCGAGGGGAAAACCCTGGCATACGGCCGATGCCAACATCGTCGCCGCGATGCCCGGTACAGCCAGGCCGCGGAAGAGAGTCATCCACCAGCGCGGCGCAGCAGGGATCGCGAGCGCGATGAGGATGGCGGCGAACGGCACGATCGGCGTGATGTAGCGCGGCCCGACGACCCAGCCGCTGCGCCAGAGCGATTGTGACAGCTGGAACACCAGATACCAGGCGACGATGGCGGATGCGACAAGCCGTTCGGTGTGCCGGCGAACCCAGACTGGCGCAATCAATGCGAGCGCAATCCACGGCGCCCAGAAGAACAGTCCCAGATACGGCGAGAAGAACGAACCGTAGAGGCGTTCGAGCGTCGGCGCGGAAAACGCCATGAAGGTCGGACCCATGTCGCGCACGAAGGAGGGATTTTCGATATGGCCGTACGGCGTCGACCATGGCGATCCGAACGCCGACCAGTGGAACTGAACGAGGATTACCACCCAGGGCAGCGCGCCCAACAAAACGCCTCGCCAGCGTCTCGTGCTCAGCACGAAAGCGGCGATCAGGATCGCGGCCGCGAGCGCCGATGGGTATTCCATTGCGACCGAAGCCGCGGCGAAGAATCCAACCCAGAAGGGACGGATCTTCCAGAAGCCGGAGAGATACGCCGCGCCGAGCGCGAGCGCGGCCAGCTGGTGGCCCGCGAACATCTGTCCATACGTGAGGCTCAACGATCCGAGCGCGCCCGCGAGCACGACTTCGTCGGGCAGCCCGTAGCGCCGCATCGCGATCCAGAAGACGATCGTCGGCAGGATCATCCAGATCCAGCGCAGCACGAAGACGCACGAGGTTTTTTTCAGGGGACCAAAGAGGCGCATGAGCGCGAGCACCGGAACCGCGAGCACGGTCGGGCCGGGCGCCTTCGCCGCGAAGAGCCGGCCCTCGCAGCCCGGCGGCTGCAGCCGCGAATCGTCGCAGACCAGCGCCTTGTCGTTGACGTAACCCCAGCTGGCCAGCACACCGGTATCGCCGAAGCGCGTGCGGCGGCCGATCGACCAGGTGTGATCCTCCACCAGCGCGCGCGCCGCGTAGATGCGCACCAGCTCGTTCGGATTGTTCACCTTCTCGAAAAAGACGAACAACCATCCGTACGCGACGACCAGCAACAGCAGGAGCCGTCCTTCGCCGGGGCGCAAGCGCACGAAGTCATGCTATCACCCGCCGGATGCGTCTCCTGCTTCTCGCCCTTCCCGCCTGCGTGGCAACCGCGCCGGCAGTCCATCTATCGGCGCCGTCGCCGGAACGGGAACCGGGTCATCCGAGCTTCGGATGCCGCGCGCCACAGCCGATCGTGCAGGGCGATCGCACCCTGAGCAGCGGCGGCCGCACGCGCCGCTTCCGGCTGGTGGTGCCCGAGAGCGCGCGCAAGGGCCCCGCGCCGCTGGTGCTCAACATTCACGGGCTCGTCGAGACGGCCGAGCTGCAACAGTTCTACAGCGCCATGGACGCGAAAGCGGCTGAACGCGGAATGGTCGTCGTCTATCCGCAGGGCGTCGGCAACTCATGGAACGCGGGGACGTGCTGCGGCCGCGCGATGGACGAGCATGTCGACGACGTCCGCTACCTGCGCGATCTGGTCCGCGAAATCGAGAGCGAGCTGTGCATCGATCGCGCGCGCATCTACGCGACCGGCATGTCGAACGGCGCGATCATGTCGTACCGGCTGGCGTGCGAAGCCTCGGACGTCTTCGCCGCCATCGCGCCGGTCGACGGCGCCGACGCGCTTCCGAAGTGCACGCCCAGGCGGCCGGTGCCGGTGCTGGCCTTCAACGGAACCAGCGATCCGCTGGTGCGCTGGGACGGAGGCTGGTTCGATCTCACGCCGGCGCGAACAACCGTCTCCAACTGGCGCGAGCGCAACCGCTGCTCGGCGCAGGTCGCCACGCTGTATCGGCAGGGCGATGCGCTGTGCGAGGCGCCGCGCTGCGCGGCGGACACGATCTCGTGCGTGATCGACGGCGGCGGCCACACCTGGCCGGGCGCGCTGATCTTTCCCTTCCTCGGCCACACTTCGAGCGACGTCGATTCGACCTCGACGATGCTCGATTTTTTCCTCGACCACCCGCTGCGCGCTTACAGCCCGATCTCGCCCGCGATCGGCTTGAGCGCCTCGATCAAGTAGGCGACGTGCTCCACCAGCGGGCGGCCGAGCGCGTCGGCGCCGCCGTAGACGTAGCTGCGATCGACCGATCGCGCGAATGCTTTGTCCTTCAACTTTTTCACCACCGATTCCGGCGGCGTGTCGGCGAGCTTCTTCGAGGGGCGCACCTTGGCCACCGCGCCGATGAAGCCCACCGCTTCGTCGCAGGCGTAGATTGCCTTCTTCAACGGCGTGTCGCGCGGGATCTTCATGTAATCGGCGTGCGAGGCGATCGCTTCGATCACCTCCTCGGGCCAGCCGCGCTCGCGCAACACCCGCGTCCCGACGTGCAGGTGCGTCTCCTCGGTCGGGTTCTGCTCGTAATCGAAATCGTGCAGCATCCCGACGATGCCCCACTTCTCGACCTCGGCCGGCTCGGTCACGCCGAACCATCGCGCATACGCGCGCATCGCTTCCTCGACCGCGCGGGCGTGCTTGCGCAACGCGTCCGACTGCGTGAACTCGCACAATAGAGTCCATGCATCCGAACGCGTGTGGGTCATCCCTTCGTCGCCTCGGCGATCTGCAATCGCGCGGCCCGCGCCGCGGGCAAGAGACCGCCGAGGAAGCCCATCACGATGGCGAAGATCGTCGCTTTCACGGCGATCTCCGGCGCGAAGTGGAAGCGGAACTTGATCTCGGTGAACGAGGTCCAGTTGGTGGTGGTGAACGTCGTCGCGCCGAGCAAGGCGGCGAAGACGCAGCCGGCCGCAGCGCCGAGGAGCGCGAGGATCAGGCTCTCGATGAGGAAGCTGCCCAGCACCGAACGCCGGCGGAAGCCGAGCGCGCGCAGGGTGCCCACTTCGCGCACGCGCGAGGCCACCTGCGCGTACATGGTGATCATCGCGCCCAACGTCGCGCCGAAGGAGAAGAAGACGGCGATCACCGTGCCGAGCACGCGGATGAAAGTGGCGAGCGGGCCCGAGGCCTCCTCGTAAAAGCGGTCCTCGCGCTTCGCTTCCAGGTTCCAGCGCGGATCGGCGTCGACCGTCGTGCGCAGGCTGTCGAATTCGGAGGGACTCTTGAGCCGGACCGTCATCGTCGAATAGCGCCCAGATCTCGCTTTCGAACGCCGCGCCGCCTGCTTCCAAGACGCCGACCACCTGCCACTGCCGGCGCGCGATGGTGATGCTCTGACCGATCTCCGCGCCCGTGTACCGTCCGCGGCCGGCGCGGCCGACGATCACTTCGCTCGTTCCCCACTGTGGCGGCCGCCCCTCGATCAGCTTGACGCTCTTCGATCGCAGGAGCTCCCAGCCGTCACGGGTGATTCCGCGCAGGCCGACGTTGGCGGTGCCGTTCCCGTCGGCGCGCGGAAGCTGGAAGATGACGAACAGTTCCGGCGAGGCCACCTGCCGTCCGCCCTCGACGGCTACCGCCGGATCGGCGGCGAACGTCTTGGCGCCCTCGCGCGGGAGGAAGCTGGTCAGCTCGGAAGTCGATCCCTTGCGCAGGACGATGGCGTTTTCGCGCACGCCGGTCGACTTGAGCGTCTCTTCCACACCGCGCGCCAGCATCAGCACCGCGGCGAAGACGAACACCACCAGTCCGAGACCGAAAGCCGTGGCAAAGGCCGAAAAACGGCGGCGCAAGATCGAGCGCACGTTGTACGAGAGCGGAATCATTCCTGCCTCCGCAGCGCGTCGACGATGCCCATCCGCGCGGCCTGCACGGCCGGAAATGCGCTCGCCGCGGCGCCGATGATTCCGGCGACCACGATGGTGGCGATGGCGGTGGGCAGCTTGAACCCGATGTTGCTGAGGAAGCCGAACTGCGACATCGTCTGGCCGAAGCCGATCAGGATCGGTCGCGCCAGGATCACGCCGAGAAGGCCGCCGACCGCGCCGAGCAGCGCGCCCTCGCTCAACGCCAGGATTCGTATGTGCTTGGGCAAGAAGCCGATGGCGCGCATGGCGCCCAGTTCGGGGGTGCGCTCGCGCAGGCCCATCGCCAGCGTGTTGCCGAGGATCAGCGCCATGATGATCAGGATCACGCCGCTGACCGCTTCGAGCGCCGAAAGGATCGCGCCGGAGCCGGTCACGAACGAGAGGCGGAAGGCCTTCTCCGTCTCGGTATGCGTCTCGTTGTCGCTGTTGGCAAAGGTGGCGTCGATGTCGCGGATCACGCGCGGCGAATCGTTTGCGTTTGCAATCGTCGAAGTGAAGAGGCCGACGGTGTCCTTGCGGCTGGCCGGCAGGCTTTCGTTGAGGCGCGCCCAGTGGAAGTACATCAGATTGTCGATGCTGGCGTCGTCGGGGCTCTCGATGATTCCGGCGACGCGGAATTTCCAGTCGCCCGGGTAGATCTCGCTGAACAGCGGGATGGTGTCGCCGACCTTCCAGCCGTACTTCTTCGCCAGCCCCTTGCCGACGACGCAGGCGTTGCGGTCGCCGAGGAAGTCCTCTTTGCTCCCCTGCACGAACTTGAGCGCGAAGACGTCGAGGGCGCTCGGCGCGTCGATGGCGAACTGGGCGAAGAAATTCTTCCGGTCCTTGTAGATGCCGCCGAACCAGTTGCTCCAGGTGACCTTGGTGACGCCGGGGACTTGCCTGATCCGCCCGGCGTAGTTGAGCGGCAGCGGGTTGATCAGCGAGACGGCGTTGCGCGTGACGACGCGGTCGGCGGCGGAGGCCTCGCTCGACGCGTACCAGGCGGTGAGCACCGTGCGCAGGAAAAGAAACGCGACCGCGGCGAGGACGACGCCGAGGACGGTGAGCAGCGAGCGCGTCTTGTTGCGCAAGAAGGCGTTGCGCAGCGCGAGCCCGGTGAGGGTCACGTGAGCAATCCTTTCTCGAGGCGGCGGTGGACGCGGGCGGCCTCGGCGGCGTGCGGGTCGTGGGTGACCATCACGATCGTCTTGCCCAGCGTCTCGTTGAGCGTCTTGAGCAGCCCGAGCACTTCCTCGGCGGACTTGCGATCGAGATCGCCGGTGGGCTCGTCGGCGACGATGATGTTCGGGTCGGCCACGATCGCGCGCGCGATGGCGACCCGCTGCTGCTGTCCGCCGGAGAGCTGGCGCGGCGTGTGGTCCATGCGGTCCTGCAATGCGACCAGCTTCAGCGCCAGCTCGACGCGCCGCATTCGCTCCGCTCTCGGCAACTTGGTCAATAACAGCGGCAGCTCGACGTTCTCCGCCGCGGTCAGCACCGGCATCAGGTTGTAGAACTGGAAGATGAAACCGATGTGCCGCGATCGCCATGCGGCGCGCGCGGTTTCACTGAGCGTCGCAATCTCTTCGCCGCCGACCTTGATGCTGCCGCTGGTGGGCGAATCGATTCCCGCGATCAGGTTGAGCAGCGTCGTCTTGCCCGAGCCGCTCGGCCCCATCAGCGCCTCGAACGCACCCTCGGGGACGTCGAGGTTGATGCCGTCGAGGACGGTCAATTCCTGCCTCTCGCGCCGGTACACTTTCCGCAGATCGCGGATCTGGATGATCGGTTTTGCAAGCTGCTGCGCCGCGGCTGTCTCGGCCATCACTGTTTCTCCTTGATGCGCATTCCGTCTTTCATGTTCGGCGGCGGCGAGCGCACGATGCGCGTTCCCGCCGGCGGACCCTGCCGCAGCGAGACCAGATTGCCAAGCGACGGTCCGGTGACGACCGCCACGCTGCGCACTGTCTCGTCCGGCTGCACGGCGAAGACGGCCTTGGTCTCGCCCTTGTCGACCACCGCGTCGGGCTGGATTGCGGGCGTGGGCGCGGCCTTCTGCGCGGCTTCGTCCAGCTCGCGCGCGAGGAACGTGACTTTCGCGCCCATGTCCGGCAGCACGTCGCGCGGATCGTCGACGAACGCGACTTTCACCGTCACGGTCGCCTTGGCTCGGTCGACCCGCGGCCGCACTTCCGCGACCTTGCCGCGGTACTTGCGATCGGGAAACGCGTCGAGCGCGATCTCCGCGGGCGTCCCGAGCGCGAGCTTGGCGACCTGCGATTCGGAGACGTCGGCTTCGACCTGCAGCGTGCTGAAATCGGCGATGGAAGCGATGCCGCCGTTGCCCGCGTTTCCTGCACTGGTGAAGCCGAAGACGATCTCCCCGATGTCGGTCAGCTTCTGCGTGATGCGGCCGGCGAACGGCGCGCGCACGTAGCAGTTCTCGAGGTTGACGCGGGCCACTTCCACGCGCGCCTTCGCAGCCGCGACATCGGCGTGCGCGGCAGCCAGCGCGGCCTTCGTCATGCCGAGGCGGGCCGTCGCCGTGTCCATCGCCGCCGGCGTCGAGACGCCTTTCTGCTGCACGATCAATTCGCGATCGTACTGGCGCTGCGCGTCCTGCGCGTCGACTTCGGCCCGCTTCTCTCGCGCTTCCGCGCCGCGCAGGTCGGCATGGGCCTGCAGCAGTTCACGACGCTGCCGTCCTCGACGAAAATTTTGGCGATACGGCCGCCGATGCGCGGCGAGATGTTGGCCTTGCGCTGCGGCACGACGTAGCCGGTCGCAACCAGCAGTTGCGCGCCTTGCGCCGGCGTGACCAGCGCGACCGGGTCGTGTCGACTTCGGGGGCGAAAAGGCGGTCGCCGATCGCTTTCCAGGCGATGAACGCGACGACCGCGAGCGCGGCGATCACGAGGACCGGCATGGCCCAGCCCGGCAAGCCGCGGCGAGCGGGCGAGCGCTCGATGCGCAGGCTCTTCAGCTCATCGGCGAGCGAGGGCGGAGGGGTAGCCATTCGCGGGCGTCTCTATCACAGGACACGCGTGAATCCGCAATCCGTGGAATAGAGAGGCGGGTGGGCCGTATACTCTGATAATGGATCCTTCGGTCATCCGCGCGCTCGCCGAGGTCATCGGGCCGGTGTTCGGCGTTCTCGCCTGCGGCGCCATTCCGGTCGCGCTCGTCTACCTCTTCAAGCACTTCAAGCTCCGGACCCGCGAACTGGAGCTGGAAGCCGAGCTGCACGGCCGCGATTCGCAGGCGCGCCT
>VBLM01000192.1:3935-4332 GCA_005879095.1 Deltaproteobacteria bacterium | reverse complement strand
CGCTGAAGGTCACTGCCGCCGGTCCGGCCGGCGACCAGGTGTACGTCAGGTTCGCTTCGCCGCCGTCGTCCGCGCCCAGCACGGTCAGATTCGTGGTCGTACCGGAGACCGGATTCGGGCTTGCCGAGGCGGGGCTCGCCACCGTCGGGCTGCTGTTGACGACGGTCACACTCGCCGTTCCCGAGACGGCGCCGCTCGAGGCCGTCACCGTGAATGGCCCGCCCGCCGCGGATCCGGCGGTGAAGAGCCCGGTCCCGTCGATCGCTCCGCCGCCGCTCACCGTCCAGCTGAACGCAGCGCCGATCGGAGCGCCGAACTGGTCCGAGGCCGAAGCCGTGAATTGCTGCGTGCCGTTCAAACCGACGGTCGCGCTGGCCGGCGAGACCGGGATCGAAGT
>VBLM01000192.1:0-3880 GCA_005879095.1 Deltaproteobacteria bacterium | reverse complement strand
GGGAGCCGGTCCGGCCGGAGACCAGGTGTAGGTCAGGTTCGCCTCGCCGCCGTCGTCCGCGCCGAGCACGCTCAAGTTGGTGTTGGTTCCGCCGGCCGGATTCGGGCTCGCGGAGGCGGGGCTCGCTACCGTCGGCGCGCCGTTCACGACCGTCACGCTGGCCGTGCCGGAGACCGCGCCGCTCGAAGCCGTAACCGTGAACGGGCCGCCTGCCGCCGATCCCGCGGTGAACAGGCCGCTTCCATTGATCGTTCCGCCGCCGCTCACTGACCAGTTGAAGACCGCGCTCATCGAGGCGCCGAACTGGTCCTTGGCCGAGGCGCTGAACTGCTGTGTGCCGTTCAACCCGACGGTTGCGTTGGCCGGCGAGACCGCGATCGAGGTCAGTGTCCCTGATGGTCACCGAGAACGTGTAGCTGCCCACCTGGGAGAAGATGGCCGTGGTGTTCTTCGAGGCATTGGTTCCGTTAGCCCTGCATGACACGGGAGCCGGTCCGGCCGGAGACCAGGTGTAGGTCAGGTTCGCCTCGCCGCCGTCATCTGCCCCCAGCACGCTCAGGTTGGTGGTGGCGCCGGAGACGGGATTCGGAGTTGCGGATGCGGGCGTCGCAACCGTCGGAGCGCCGTTCACCACCGTGACGCTGGCAGTGCCCGGGACTGCGCCACTCGTCGCCGTGACGGTGAACGGGCCGCCTGCGGTCGCGCCCGCGGTGAACAGGCCGCTCCCGTCGATCGTACCGCCGCCGCTCACCGTCCAGGTGAACGTCGCGATCATCGATTGTCCGAACTGGTCCTTCGCCGAGGCGCTGAACTGCTGCGTGCCGTTGAGGCCCACCGTCGCACTTGCGGGCGAGACGAGGATCGTGGTCACCGTCTGCGAGACCGTGACATCCACGCTGCTGGTGACCGTGAGGCCGCCGCTGTCCCGGATCGTCGCGGTGAACGTATAGCTGCCCGACTGTCCGAAGGTCGCGGTGGTGTTCTTCGAGGCGTTGGTGCCGTTGGCGCTGAAGGTCACCGCGCCCGGTCCGGACGACGACCAGGTGTAGGTCAGATTGGCCTCGCCGCCATCGTCGGCGCCGAGCACCGTCAGATTGGTGGTGGTGCCGGTGACGGGGTTGGGGCTCGCGGCCGCGGGGTTCACGACCGTCGGCGGCGCGTTGGGAGCGATCGTGCAGCCCGGGAACTTGAAGCTCGCGATCCGCGTGCTCCAGTTGAAGCTGCCGTTCGCCTTCAGATACTCGGTCGTGTACCAGAAGGTGCAGTCGTCGACCGGGTCGACCGTCATCGCGCTGTAGTCGCCCCAGCGGTTGAGCCCGCCGGTCTGCGAGCCGCCGCCGTTGAGGATGATGGTCTCCGCCTGCATCTGCCCGAGCGGATCGCCCGGTGAGCGGCCGGTGTAGGCGATGCCGGGGTGGATCGAGCTGCTCGAGATGCTGTAGCCAACCGCGATGTCGCCGGCGTGGTCCATGGCGATGCTGCCCATCCAGCGGTAAGTCGAGTCCGGTGCGAACGTGCCCGACTGGAAGATGGTCGGCGTCGTGCCCGGGTTGCGCAGCTCGTACCAGCGCACGCCGACCGAGGATCCGGCGGTGACGCTGTGGTTGGCGACGATGGCTTCGTGATCGCCGAAGTTGCGGTAGGCGAGCCGGTACATCAGCCGGTCGGCGAGCGAGTCGAGCGGCTGCGCGGTGCCGCTCTGCGGAATGCAGGTGCCTCCCGAGCAGGCTTCGCTGAAGGCCGCCACCGGGATGGCGCTGGGTCCGGTGAACGTCGAGTTGGCGGGCGTGGCGAAGTCGACGTGGAACTTCCAGAGGTCGAGCACGTTGGTGCCGAAGGCGAGGAAGTAGTCCGGCGAGCCGGCGGCCGGAGGGGTCGGGCCGTCGATGTCGGAGGGCAGGAGGCCGCCGTAAGCGTTGCTGAGCTGGAAGCAGACCGACGAAGCTGCGGCGCCGGTGAGCATCTTGCTGCGGTCGAGGGCGCAGGCGCGGCCACCGACGAAGAAGTTGCCCTGGAACATGTTGAGGCTGACGTAGTAGCCGTCCGACCAGACGCCGAGCTTCGGGTAATCGGGGAAGTTGCTGAACGAGAGCGAGTACCGGTTCCAGGTGCCGGTCGCGTCGGAGGTGGTGGAGACGGCGATGCAGAGCAGGTACGGCGTGGTGGAGACGGAGAACTGCGTCATCACCCAGCGGTTTGCCGCCTTGTCGTACTGGGCGACCGGATCGCCGTCGTTGTTGGTCTGGCAGCCGCCGCCGAAGCCGCTCCACAGCGTGTTGCCCGCCGCCGGGCCGTAGACCAGCGCGCCCGTCGACTTGTTGAAGACCGCGAACGACTCGTTGACCCACTGGACGTACTGCGTGGCGCCGACGGCGCCGTTGGTGTCGGGGGGCGCGGCGTTGGGGACGAAGCCGTAGTCGCCGTTGCCGATGCCCGCGAAGTTCAGGCCCGAGGTGGTGGCGACGAACGGTCCGGGGCTGGACTGCAGGACCGGATCGAACAGGTTCCGCGACGGACCGTGTGCGCGGAAGGGGAAGAGCGGCTTCTCGCGGTGTCTGCGCCCGTCCGCAGCGACAGCGGGGGTGTCCCGCAGCGGCGCCGAGACGTCGTGGTGCATGTCGAGAATGTCCGGCCCGCCCGACGACGATGACGCGTTCTGCGACTGGACGCTCTCCGGTGCCGGACTGCGGCCGCAGGCCAACGACGCCACTACGAGAACGAGCGGGACTACTCGTCCCCGGTACAAACGCGTGTTCATGAACTCCCCCCACCAATTGCTTCGTTCACATTAGGCCACATCCACGGCGGCTTGGCCAAGCACCATTCGCGTGGGTGCGGTCGAGGTCGCCGCAAGGCGCCGCTTTTGGCATGCTGCCGCCGGAGGTCGACATGGAAAATGTCTGGCGGCAAACCCTGGGCGACATCCTCCACCGCAGCGCGGCGCGGACTCCGCGCAAGACCGCAATCGTCTGCGGAAGCGTGAGCTGGACCTTCGCCGAATTCGACGCAGCCTGCGATCGCGTGGCGACCGGCCTTGCCGGAATGGGCGTCAAGACCGGCGACCGCTTCGCGATCCTCTCGCGCAACTCGCACGCGTTCGCCGCGCTGCGCTTCGCGCTGGCGCGTCTCGGCGCGGTCCTGGTGCCGATCAACTTCATGCTCAACGCCCAGGAGGCCGGCTTCATCCTGGGCCACGCCGGGGCGCGTTTCCTCGCGGTCGGGCCCGACCTGGTCGAGCTCGGCAGGCAGGCATCGTCGCGCGACACCAAGGTCGAGCGGCTGATCTGGCTGCCCGGCGAGGACGTCACGACCGGCGCTCCCGAAGGAATGCTGACCTTCGACGCGCTGCTCGCGACCGAGGCGCGGCCCGTCGAGGCAGCGGTCGGCGCGCGTTCGCTGGCGCAGATCGTCTACACCAGCGGCACCGAGAGCCTGCCCAAAGGCGCGATGCTGACGCACCAGGCGGTGCTCTGGGAGTACGTGAGCTGCATCATCGAGGGCGATATTGTCGGCGGCGACCGCCTGCTCCACGCGCTCCCGCTCTATCACTGCGCGCAGCTCGACGTGTTCCTCGGGCCGGCGATTTACGTCGGCGCGACCAGCGTCATCACCGGCAAGCCCACGCCCGACAACATCCTTGCGCTGCTCGAGAAGCACGGCGCGAACTCGTTCTTCGCGCCGCCGTCGATCTGGATCGCGCTCTTGCGCTCGCCGAATTTCGACAAGACGGATTTATCGAAATTATCGAAAGGGTACTACGGCGCGGCGATCATGCCGGTGGCGGTGCTGGAGGAGCTGGGCCGGCGGCTGCCCCGCGTGCGCCTGTGGAACTTCTACGGCCAGACCGAGATCGCGCCGCTCGCGACCGTGCTCAAGCCCG
>VBLM01000017.1 GCA_005879095.1 Deltaproteobacteria bacterium | reverse complement strand
CGGTCAACGACTTCAGCTTGCGGGCCTGCGAGGCGTTGATCTCGGTCGTGATCCCGCCCACCTGCGCCACCTTCTCGGTGGCGATCTCCGGGTCGATCAGCTGCCGGAACCCGCCGTTCTTGAGCTGATCGAGGATGGTGTTCTCGGCGATGCGCAGATCCGCCGACACCAGCGCATTCGCTCCGCCTTTGTCCTTCATCCACGCCGCGGCCGGCGCCGCCATTCCGATGTTCTGCTCGGCGACCAGCACCATCGTCCGCGGCATTCCCTTGCGCGCCATCAGGAGGCCCATCGCCTGGAGGTCCTTATCGAGCTCGGCGTTGGAGATCACCGCGCGCACCGTGACCTGCACCACGTCGCCGTCCATGCCCTCCTTGACGATCTCGTACTTCTTCACGAACCCCTGCGAGTGCGTCAGCACCTGGTCCATCTTGCTCTGGAAATCCTGGATCTCGCTGGTGCTGGTGACCTTGGTGCCGACCGCCATCTCCACCGCGTGGCGCAGGGCGTCCTCGATGGCCTTCTCGCGCGCGGCCGGCTTGTCGCCGTTGAGCACTGCGGCCTGGCCCTGCGCGGTCTGGGTCTGCACGTCGCCGGTTGGCGCGGTCTGCCCGGGAGTTTGCTGCGCCGTGGCTTGTCCCGCGCCCCGCAGCGGCGCGACGCCGTCCGGCACCTTGATCGCGCGCGCCAGCTCCGGCGGCAGCTCGTCGAGCGGGACCTCGATGTCGAGCGAGACCCCTCCGTCCGAGTAGTAATGTGTCTTGATCGGCTTCACGCCCTTGAGCTCGCCGTCCACCCGGCTGGTCAGGGTGGAGTCGTTCTGCAGCAGCGTGCCGACGCTGCCGCCCGACTGGACCTGCATGCCCTTCAGCGTCTCCAGCGCGTTTCGATACGCGTCGAGCTTCGCGGCCCGTTCGGCGCCGAGCCGCGCCACCGCAATCGACGGCGCGTTCAGGTCCGGAGCGCCCTGCCCGTGCCCGATCAGCACCCGGCGGTTCCAGTCGATCTCACCCTTGCTCTGCGCGAACGCGGGCATGGCGGCGAGGGTTGCGACGATGACGAGTCTGCGGAGCACAGGATCCCCCTTGAGGAGCGTGAATTCAGTATTGCAGAGCTAAAACGCTGCGCCAACTCCAACGAGTGGGAGGAGCTCGAGGCGGCCGTCGCGCAGCAGAGCAGAGACTTCCGCGCGGGCCTCGAGGCCACGGAAGACGCGGGCGCGGCCGGCGGCCGTGATCTCGATCACGCTCTTGATCGCGTTCGCGTCGAGGCCGGCCGCCACCGCGCCGGGATCGGTCGAAGGAAGGAGCGTGTAATGCGTCTGCGAGAGCGTGACGCCGCCGCCGCCGCCGAGGAGCAGCGCGAGCCGGTCGCCGAGGACCCAGAAGACGCGCGCGGCGGCGAGGTTGCGGGCGGCGCTGGCGCTGACGAACGGACTGCCAGCGGTGCCGCCGGCCCGCGCGAGCTGCAGCTCGAGCTCGACGCTCTCGAAGAGCGCGTAGCCGCCGCGCAGTCCGTAAGCGAGGTCCCAGCTGCGGCCGCTCCCGTCCGATCGCGAGGAGCCCCAGGCGCCGAACGTAGCATCGACCGTCCAGCGGCGAAGCTCCGAAGCCGGCGCCGGCTCGGGCTCCGGTTCGGCGAGCACGATCGGTGCCGGCTCAGCAGGCGGCACCGGCGCAGGCGGCGGCACGATCGGCTTCGGAATACGGGCGGCCTCCGGCTGCGGCGATTTGGGGACACCTCCGCGGGACACCTCCGGCGAATTGGGGACACCCTGCGGGAGGTGTCCCACGGAGGTGTCCCCGGAAGGTGTCCCCTCGATCCAGATCGGCGGCGGTTTGGGTTTGGCCGGAATCTCGAGCGGCTTTACCTGCACCGGCTTCTTCTTTTTCTTCGGCGGCGTCTCTTTCTTCGGCGGTGGGGGCGGCATCCAGAACGGCGTCGGGTCCGCCTGCGCCAGAAGCGTCGCCAGCAGAAGCGCGATCACTGGCACTCCGATCGGAGCGGCGCTTTCCCGCAGGAGGGCAAATCCTTGGCCGCGATCGCCATCTGACTGAATCGATTGAGGAAAATCCCGCAGAGGTCGCTGCGCTGGGCA
>VBLM01000016.1 GCA_005879095.1 Deltaproteobacteria bacterium | reverse complement strand
CCGGTGAGGCGCGCGGTGCCGTCCGGCGCGAGCTCCTCCGGCCGCAGCAATAATAAATTCATGCGCGTAGAAGCGACAGTTTGTTGCGCGCGGCTTTGGCCAGCTTGCCGCGGCCGCCGGCGAGATCTTCCAGCAGCGCCACGCCTTGCGCACGCACCTCCGGCGAGTGGTGCTCGGCCAGGTGGAACGCGGCGTGGTAACGGGCTTCCCCGCTGAGCGACTTGTCCTTGGCGATGGCTACGGCCAGCGCGAATCCGCCCGCCGCCAACTTCTCCATCTCCGCGAGCGCCGGATCCGATTGTCGCGCGCGCGGGTGCGGATCGAGCGGCGAGCCGCGCAAGAGGAGGCTCGCGTGCGCATAGCGATCCTGCGGCGTCGCCTGGTTCGATCGTGCGAGGAGCTCCAACACCGCTTCCGGATGCGGAGCTTTGCGCGCCGCATCCCGCAGCAGCTGCGCCCAGGACTGCGGATCGGCGCGCCGCACCGCATCGAGTTGCCGCCGCGCGATGGCGAAGCTCTTCTTCAGCATCGCCGTCCCGGCAGAGCGGAGGCTGGCGACCTCCTTCGGCGCGATCTGCACCTGCTCGAGCGCGTCGGCGAGAGCGTGCGCGCATGCTTCTTCCTTTGCGACGGCGAGCGCGGAAACGAGAAGCGGTCCCGCGCCAGGCAACGCGCTGAGCGCGCGCACCGCCGCTTCCGCGCGCCCGCGATCCGCGCCGCTCGCCAGCGAAGCCAGCTCCTTCGCCGCGCCGAGCGCGCGGAGCCGTTCGATGGCCCACAGCGCGAGCTCGCCGGCTTTCGTCTGCGCGAGCCTGGCCAGCTCCGCCGGCCTCACTCCAGGAACGATGGTCAGCGTGTCGCGCGCGGCCCGCGCCACCAGCGAATCGGCGTCCTCGAGCAGCTTGATCAGCGCGCGCAAGGGCTTTGCGGCCGGCTTCGCCCCGAGCGCGAAGCGCAGGGCGGTGATCGCTTCGACGCGCACCGCAGCGCTCTGCCTGGCCGAGAGAAACGGCTCGATCAGCTTCACCGTCTCTGGCAGCTCGAGATAGCCGAGGATCTTGATCGCGCCGCGCAGAGCGGCCTCGTCCTCGCGCACCTTCTTGATGAACGAGGCCGCCTGCTTCGCCATCGCCTTGCGTTCGGCCGGCGAAGCCGCGCGCGCGGTTTGACGCACCGAGAGCGCGACTTTGCTGACGGCATCCCAAGGCTGGCCGCGCAGGCCGTCGAGCACCATCGCGAACGATCCGCGCACGGCGGGGAGGTGCCCCGACAGCGCCGCGCGCACTTCCGGGCCCGCTTTCGCCAGGCGATCGCGCAGCGCCGGCAGCGCATCCTCGCCCAGTCCCGCGATCGCTTCCGAGGCTGCCTTCGACAGGTCCTTGCGCTCGAGCGCGTCGAGCAGCACGGGCAGCGCGCCGCGGGCGCCGAGCTTGCCGAGCGCTTCCACGGCGGGCTCGGCGATGGCCGAGAGCTCGTCGCGCGCCATTTTCGACAACGCGGAAATCACCGGCGGCGCTTTCGCCCCCAATTCGCCCAGCACGACCGCAGCCGCGATGCGTTTGCGCGGCGAGTCATCGGAAAGCAGCGCCACGATTCGTTCGATGGCGTCCATGGCGTGAAGTCTACCCGGTGGCGTTAGAATCGGCGCGTGCGCCTCCTACAGCACCGCATCGCCGGCCCCGAACCGTGCCCGTATCTGCCCGGTCTCCAGTCGACGACCGAGACGCTCCTGATGACCGGCGTCAGCCCCAGCGAGCTGGAGCACCTGCTCGAGCGCGGCTGGCGGCGCTTCGGGCCCGTCTACTTCCGGCCCGTGTGCAAGGGATGCGCCGAATGCATCTCGGTGCGCGTGCCAGTGCAGTCGTTCGCGCCGTCGCCGAACCTGAAACGCGTGGCGCGCCGCGCCGCGCAGGTGCGCCTGGAGGTGGGCGCGCCGCAGGTGGACGACGCGCGGCTGGCCCTCTATCGGCGCTGGCACGCGTCGCGCGAAGCCGAGCGCGGCTGGAAGCCGGACCGCATCGGCGCCGAGTCGTACGCCATGCAGTTCTGTTTCCCGCATCCGGCGGCCCGCGAGTTCAGCTATTGGGAAGGCGAGACGCTGGTGGGCGTGGGCATCGCCGACGAGACGCCGCGCG
>VBLM01000791.1 GCA_005879095.1 Deltaproteobacteria bacterium | reverse complement strand
GTGGAAGTGGACGTCATCGACGCCGGCAGCCGGCTCGCGCTGGAGCCGGGACCTGTAGAAGTAGGCGATGTCCTCGACCTGGGCGTCGAGGAGATTGAACGCTTCCACGGTCAATTTGACACACGCTGCGAGCTTCCAGCTTGCTTGCGCATTGACGATGGTGGAAGAGCTCGAGCGGACGCTGTCGTCCTCGACCAGCGGGCGCGGTCCGAAAGAGCGGAAGAAGACGCTTGCGGACCACCGGCCAGGCTCGTGGATGGTTGCACCGCCCGATGCAGCGGATTCAATCGCCCCGGGAATGTGATCTCCGTTGGTAAAACGTGCGCGCGACCAGGCGAGGTCGAGATCGAAGAGCAGCCATCGTGTCGGCCGCCATCTCGCGCTCAGCTCGACGCCTTGGCGGCGCGAAGCAAGCGCCGGCTCGGTGGTTCCGGCGTCGCCGGTGAAGAGGAGCTCCGAATCGAGGTCGAGGCGCCAGAGCGAGAGCGAGGCCTGAACTTTTGGTACGATCTCGGTCCGGACGCCGAGTTCGCCGCCGCGGGTACCCACCAGTGGAGTCACCTTCTGCACCGGGACTCCGGATGCGGGATCGACGGTGGTGGTGACGCCGCGCGCGTCGTTGGAGTGAAAGCCGAGGCCGAAGTTGGCGAAAACTTCTGTCTGCGCCCAGGGTCCGAAAATGGTTGAGAGCTTCGGCGACGGGCGGCCAGCGTTGTCATGCCCGGAATTCGCCGGATTGTCGCTGGTCACGCTGAACAGGTACTCGTCGTAGCGGACGCCGGCGATGGCGCGGAACCATGGCGTGAGCGTCGCAGCCGCTTCGGCGAAGACGCCCGCGCTGGACTCGCGCGCGGAGTCCTGGCGGACCGCGGCCAGACGCTCGCGCGAAGCGGTGTGATAGAGGCCGATCGGATCGATCCGATCGTGACGCGCTTCCCAGCCGACCGTCAGATCCAACGCATTCAATGTCCACACATAGCTGCCGGACGTGCCGAGCATCCACCTGTCGTCCATCTGCTCGAACTGATCGCCGTTGACGGGATCGTCGAGGAAATAGGTGAAGTTCGAGAAGAGATTCAGCCGGTAGCGCACGGCATAGACATCGGCCTGGAACGTGCCGGCGCCGGTATCCCAACGATAGCCACCGGACAGGCTGAACCGGTACGACTTTCCGCCGTCGGTCGGGTCGATCGCGCCGAATCGATCGATCTCGCCGGAGGTCACCGCGCGCCGCGGGATCTGATCGGTCGCGTTCCACAGGCCGTAGTAGCCCATCGCGGTCACGTTCCAGCGCGCGCCGCCGTCGTGGCGCGCATACCGCAGGACTCCGTTGAGCCGGCGGTAGTCGTCGGCGTAATCCCACGGGCCGTCGTTGTGCGAAGCCTCCAACCCGTAGAGCAGATTGCCGCCGACGAACGCGGGCGAGCCGGCAAAGAGGGCGCGGCCGTACAGGAAGCTGCCGGCGGTGAGGTCGACGAGTGTCCTGGGAAGCGAGGCCGCGTAGTGAATGTCGGCCGCGCCTGCCGACGCGAAGTCGCCCTTCGAGGCGAAGTACGGCCCCTTGTAGTAGTCGACGCGCTGGATCAGCTCGGGGATGAGGAAGTTCAAATCGGTGTAGCCCTGCCCGTGCGCGTGCGTGCGCAGGTTGACCGGCACGCCGTCGACTGTCGTGGCGAAGTCGGTGCCGTGGTCGAGGTTGAAGCCGCGCAGGAAGTACTGGTTCGCCTTGCCGCTCCCGCTGTGCTGCGTGATGATCAGACCCGGCACCAACTCCAGCACTTCGCCGGGACGAAGGAGGGGGCGATCCTCGACGAGCTGGCGCGTGATCCTGCCCTCGCTGGCCGCGTCGGAGGTGCCGATCGCGTTCTCGTAATGGCCGACGACCTCGATCTCCTCTTGCGACTCAGGCCTTGCTCCGGCGTCGATAGGGCCGGCATCGGCCACCGACTGCGCGAGCGCGGACGCAGGAACGAGCAGCGCGAAGAGCAAGGCGCAAAAACACGAAGCCATGCGCGCCCATGAGGCGGTGACCATGCGGGAACTCCGGAGAGCGAGGAACTGCCGGTGCTGCGGGCGAGCTTCAGCAGCGCGGCGGCGGTCCCTGCGACCACCGGGGGATCAGATAGGAGAGCGTTCCGCGAAGTTGCGCCGCGAACGCGACCGGCATGAGGTACGTGACGATCGGAGGAGCGAGTCGGGGAAGGTCAGGCGCGGTATGCAGCGCCAGCTCAAAGTGCGCCAGCGAGCCGGATCCGTGCGGCGCTCCCGCAGGCCCATGCGAATGGCCGTGGTGACGGCGCGCAGGCGTCGACTGCCGACGAAGATCGTGAGCGTGCTCGAGAGCCAAGGCGAGGGCGTCGAGCGGATCGCGCGAGCCGGCTTCCCATTCGTTCGCGAGGGCGGCAGCCTCTTCCTCGTCCTGGTGCGCCTCGCGGTAATGCTCCTCGGCATGCAGGAGCGGAGTAGCGACCAGTCCGAGCACAGCGACGACGATGAGGAAACCCGCGGCGTCCCGGCGGGGGCTGGCGCAGGGTTTTCGCACCGCGCTCCGGTTCATCGTCCGCAGGCTCCTCGACCGAGTGTCCGCGCAGCAACTGCACGTACCTTCGCGAATCGAACCCGAGAGTGCAATCGGATTCGTGGGGCGGCGGCGAGCAGGCTAGGATGCGCCCAACAGGAGGCCATCAAATGCGCACGCTCGCTATATTGCTGATCGTCGCCGCCGGTGCCGCGAATCCGCCGTCCACGGAGGATGCTCTGGTCGCGGACGTGGCGACCGCAAAGTTCGTCGAAACCACGACGCCGAATGCGCCCAAAGGCTCGCAGAATGCCTTGATCGGCGTCGATCCGAACACCAAGGGCCCGACGGCCTATGGGAAGACTCCGGCTGGGACCGGCCTGCCCGCGCACTGGCACTCGTATCCCGAATACACGGTGATCCTGGCAGGCAAGGGGACCCTGGTGCTCGACGGCAAGAAGCACGATGTCTCGCCGGGCAGCTATCTGGTAATTCCGGCCAAGATGGTGCACGAGTTCACCTGCGCCCCGGGCGTGGACTGCCTGCTGCTCATCCGCCGCGGCGGCCCGACCGACTATAACTTCGTCAAGCCGTAGGCCGTGGCCGAGGCGATCCAGAGCGATTCGCCATCTCCGGATTCCAGACCCCAGGCGATTACCGCAGCTTCCCTCGGAGCCCGCGATTTGCTGTTCAGCGCCGGCCTGGTGGCCGCGGTGTTCCTCGTCTACCGACCTGTCTGGGATGGCGGGTTCCTCTGGGACGACAAGGCCCACGTCACACGCCCCGACTTGCGATCGCTGCAGGGGCTGTGGCGGATCTGGTTCGACCTGGGAGCGACGCAGCAGCATTACCCGCTGGTGCACAGCGCCTTCTGGTTGCAATACCGGCTCTGGGGAGAAAACCCGGCCGGCTATCACCTGTTCAACCTCGGGCTGCACTGCGTCGTCGCCCTGATGGTGGCGCTGATCCTGCGCCAGCTTGCCGTGCCGGGAGCGTACCTGGCCGCCGCGATCTTCGCCCTCCATCCGGTGCACGTCGAATCGGTTGCGTGGATCAGCGAGCAGAAGAACACCCTCTCGGCGGTGTTCTATCTCGGGGCGGCGGCGGCCTGGCTCCGCTTCAAGCAGAAAGACGAGCCTGCTTCTTATCTGCTGGCGCTGGGGCTCTTCGTGCTCGCGCTCTGCAGCAAGACGGTGACTGCGACATTGCCCGCAGCGCTCCTCTTGATCGGCTGGTGGCAGCACGGACGGCTCCGGTGGCGACGCGACGTCGTGCCGCTGATTCCGTTCTTCGTCCTCGCCGCTGCCGCGGGACTCTCCACTGTGTCGGTGGAGCGCAGGCTCGTCGGCGCGGAAGGCGCGGCCTTCGATCTCACCCTGATCGATCGCGGCCTGATCGCCGGCCGCGCGCTCTGGTTCTACCTCGGCAAGATCGTCTGGCCGGCGAACCTGATCTTCATCTATCCGCGATGGCACGTGAGCCAGGCCGACTGGCTGCAGTATCTGTATCCCGCCGCCGCGATCCTGGTCCTGGGCGCCTTGTGGACAGCGAGGAAGCGGTGGCGCGGGCCGCTGGCCGGAGCGCTCTTCTTCGTCGGGACGCTCTTTCCGGCGCTGGGATTCTTCAACGTCTATCCGTTTCTCTTTTCCTTCGTCGCCGACCATTTCCAGTATCTGGCGAGCCTCGGCGTGATCGCGTTGGCCGCCGCAGGCATCACCCGCCTGTTGCCGCGCCGGCCGCTGCGGTACGGCTCGAGCCT
>VBLM01000191.1 GCA_005879095.1 Deltaproteobacteria bacterium | reverse complement strand
CGACGGCCGCTGGATCGCCTTCACCAGCGAGGTCTACCCGCAGTGCAAGGGCGACGACGCTTGCGACAAGCAGAGAGCGGAGGAGCACGAAAAAGGCCCCAAAGCGCGCATCATCGACCACCTCTTCGCCCGCCACTGGACCGAGTGGAAGGAAGGCAAGCGCACCCACATTTTCATACAGTCGTCCGGCGGCGGCCCCGCCCGCGACGTCACACCCTTCGACTCCGACTGGCCAAGCTGGTCGCTCGGCGGCGGCGACGACTTCCAGTTCACGCCCGAGGGCGAGCTCATCGTCCACAGCAAGCCCGCCGATCGCGAAGCGTGGAGCACCAACGGCGACCTGTGGCTCATCGGACGGGACGCCTCAGCGCCGAAGAACCTGACCGCCGACAACCACGGCGACGACGCGCAGCCGCGCATCTCGCCCGACGGCAGATGGCTCGCCTGGACCTCGCAGGTGCGCGACGGCTACGAGTCCGACCAGTGGAAGCTGAAGCTGCAGGACCGCCGCACCCAAAAAACGACTGTCCTCGACCTCGGCGACAACGACGCGACCACCATCGTCTGGCGCCGCGACTCCAAAGGCCTGGTCGTCTCGATGACCGAGAAGGCCCACATCGTGCTCGAGGCGGTCTCGCTCGACGGCCGCCACCAGCGAGTCTCCACAGCGGCCTCAGACGATTTCGCGCTGACGCCCGACGGGATGGCAGTCGCGGTCATCGCCGGAATCACCCATCCACCCGAGGTATTCAAAGGTGGGCAACGCCTCTCGCACTTCAACGACGAGCAGTACGCCGGCCTCGACCTCGGCACCATCCAGGACCTCTGGATCGAGGGCGTCCACTCCTGGATCGTGAAACCAGCCGGCCTCAGCAGAGCGCCGCTGGTGGTCCTCGTCCACGGCGGCCCCGAAGGCTCGTGGGAAGACGGCTGGAGCATGCGCTGGAACCTCGCCGCGTTCGCCGCCCGCGGCTACGTCGTCCTGGCGACCGACTTCCACGGCTCCATCGGCTACGGCCAGAAGTTCAAAGAATCCATCGTCGGCGACTGGGGCGGCGTTCGTCGACCCCGGCCACAC
Source organism: Deltaproteobacteria bacterium (assembly GCA_005879095.1). Classification (GTDB taxonomy): domain Bacteria; phylum Myxococcota; class Myxococcia; order Myxococcales; family 40CM-4-68-19; genus 40CM-4-68-19. The sequence continues at coordinate 1,667 of VBLM01000191.1, read as the reverse complement.
CTGCGCGGCCGGAGCGTCCTTCGGCGGCTTCATGATCGACTGGATCTCCGGCCACACCGACCGCTTCCGCTGCCTCGTCTCCCACGACGGCGTGTTCGACGTCGTCAGCATGTACGGCAGCACCGAGGAGCTCTGGTTTCCCGAGTGGGAATTCCGCGGCCCGCCATGGCAGAACCCGGAGCTGTACCGGAAGTTCTCACCCTCCACCTACGTCCAGAACTTCAAGACCCCGACGCTCGTCGTCCAGGGCGAGCTCGACTTCCGCGTCCCCGTCGAGCAGGGCCTCGGCATGTTCAGCGCGCTGCAGCGTCGCGGCATCGAATCGCGCCTGCTCTGGTTCCCCGACGAGGGCCACTGGGTCCTCAAGCCGCGCAACAGCCGGCTCTGGTACCACACCGTCCTCGACTGGATCGATTCCCACGCAAAATCACCGAAATAGCCCAACCCATGCTACGTAGCCGCGCCATGAAAAAACTCCTCGTCTCCGTCGTCCTCGCGGCTGCGTGTCAATCCGCGCCGCCGACCAGGCCGACCGCCTCCGAAGGCACGACCGCCGCGACCCCGCCGTCGCCCGCAAATCCGCCCGGCGCCGCCGTGACCGGCACTCCCGGCGCCGCGCCGCCCGCAGCCGGCCAGCCCGCCGCGCCCACCGCTCCGCCCGCGGGCGGCAGCGCGGTCGCGCAGGCCAAGCCCGAGCCGCCCTCCATCGACCAGTCGGCGATGGACAAATCGGTCGACCCCTGCACCAACTTCTACCAGTACGCGTGCGGCGGCTGGCTGAAGGTGACGCCGATCCCCGAGGACCGCGCGCAGTGGGGCCGCGGCTTCTCCGAGATCTTCCAGCGCAACGAGGCGCTGCTCCACGACATCCTCGAGAAGGACGCCAGGGGCGAAGCCGATCCTGCCGACCCCTTCGCGCAGAAAGTCGGCGACTTCTACAGCACCTGCATGGACGAGCAGAAGGCCGAGACCGCATCGCTCGAGACGCTCAAAACCCAGCTCGAGAGCATCGACGCGGTCAAGGACCCCAAGGCGCTCGCGGCGCAGGTCGCGGATCTGCAGTCGCACGGCGCGCGGGCGTTCTTCGGCTTCGGCTCGCAGCAGGACTTCAAGGACGCGACGCAGGTCATCGGCGGCGCCGACCAGGGCGGGCTCGGCCTGCCCGATCGCGACTACTATCTGAAGGACGACGCGCGGATGAAAGACATCCGCACGCTCTATCAGGACCACGTCGGCAAGATGCTGGAGCTGGCCGGCGCCAGGCCCGCCGACGCCGCGAAGCAGGCGAAGACGATCATCGAGATCGAGACCGCGCTCGCGAAAGTCTCGATGGACCGCGTCGAGCGCCGCGACCCGAAGAAGGTGTACCACCGGCTCGAGCGCGCCGGCCTCGCCAAGGCCGCGCCGCATTTCCTCTGGGACGTGTATTTCACCCAGCTTGGCTCGCCGGACGTGCAGGCCATCAACGTGCTGGTGCCGGACTTCTTCACCGGCATGGACAAGCTGCTCGCGAAGCCCAAGTACGCGGATTTGCACACATATCTACGCTGGAAGACGATCGAGGCCGCCGGCAACATGCTGGGGCAGAAGTTCGTCGAGGAGCGCTTCCGGCTGACCCAGGCACTCACCGGTCAGAAGCAGATCCAGCCGCGCTGGAAGCGCTGCGT
>VBLM01000790.1 GCA_005879095.1 Deltaproteobacteria bacterium | reverse complement strand
TCGCCTTCGTGCACCTCGGGGAGGACGCGCAGGCGTTCCACGAGATCGCCTGGAACTGGTTCGCTGCCGGCAACCTGCACGTCGACATGGCGTTCCTGCTCGATCGCCTCTCGGGCGCGATGGTGCTGGTGATCACCGGCGTCGGCTTCCTGATCCACGTCTATTCGGTCGGGTACATGGACGAGGATCCCGGGTACTGGCGGTACTTCGCCTACCTGAACCTCTTCATCGCCGCGATGTTGACGCTCGTGCTCGGCGACAACCTGGTCGCGATGTTCGTCGGCTGGGAAGGCGTCGGCCTCTGCAGCTACCTGCTGATCGGCTTCTGGTTCACCGACGAGGAGAAGGCCTACGCCGGGCGGAAAGCGTTCATCGTCAACCGCATCGGCGACTTCGGCTTCCTGATCGGCATCTTCGTCCTCTACAACCAGGCCGGCAGCGTCAACTTCGCGCAGCTGAATACGGTCGCGCTGCCGCTCGGCGTGGCTTCGGTCGCGGCGCTTTGTTTGTTCATTGGCGCCACCGGAAAGAGTGCGCAGCTTCCTTTGTACATCTGGCTGCCCGACGCGATGGCCGGCCCGACGCCGGTCTCGGCGCTGATCCACGCGGCGACGATGGTCACCGCCGGCGTCTACATGGTCGCGCGCATGTCGCATCTGTACGTCAGCGCGCCCGGCATCATGGCGGTGGTGGCGGTGGTCGGCGTCCTCACCGCGCTCTGGTCGGCGCTGATCGCGACCTCGCAGAACGACATCAAGAAAATCCTCGCCTACTCGACCGTGAGTCAGCTCGGCTTCATGTTCATCGGCGCCGGCGTGGGCGCGTTCTTCGCCGGCACGATGCACCTGATCACGCACGCCTTCTTCAAGGCCTGCCTCTTCCTCGGCAGCGGCGCGGTGATCCACGGACTGCACGGCGAGCAGGACATCCGCAAGATGGGCGGCCTCAAGCACGAGATGCCGTCGACGCGCAACACGTTCCTGATCGCGACCATCGCGATCACAGGTATACTACCTATATCCGGCTTCTTTTCGAAGGACGAGATCCTCGGTCAGGCGCTGCACACCCGCGCCTTCAGCTTTCTCACGCTGACGCCCAACGCCTCTTCACACCTGACCTGGCTCGGTCCGCTCATCTACGTGATCGGCTCGTTCAGCGCGTTCCTCACCAGCTTCTACATGTGGCGCTGCTATTTCCTCACTTTCTCCGGCGAGTACCGGGGGCCGCCGGAAGTGCATCCGCACGAGTCGCCGCCGGTGATGACGCTGCCGCTCTGGATCCTCGCGGCGCTGAGCGTGGTCGGCCTCGTGCTGGGCCTGCCTCCGTCCTGGGTCCACGGCACCGCGCTCGAAGGATGGACCTGGGAGCACTTCACCGAAGGTTTCTTCGCCGTACCGCGCGGCGGGTCCGCGGAACAGTTCGCGCCGTATCTCGGATACGGAATCGCTTTGATCGTCGGATGGGCGGGCTGGGCGGTCTCGTACGCGCTCTACTACCAGCGCGGCGTGGCCGGCGACGAGGTCCTCAAAGGCGCGTGGCGCCGCGCGCTGGAAAACAAATTGTACGTCGACGAGTTCTACGGCTGGCTGATCGTGCGGCCGCTTTGGGCGCTCGCGCGCGGGCTATGGCGGATCGTCGACGCCACGATCATCGACGGCCTCTTCGTCAACGGCATTCCCGCCTTCATCGCCTGGTTCGCCTCGCTCGCCCGCCGCCTGCAGGACGGCAACGTGCAGCGGTACGCGGCGGTCACCGCGGTCGGCGTGCTGGCGCTGGTCTACGTCTTCCTGGTGAGGGGACCATGACCTGGCTCGAGCAGCACCTGCTCACCCTCGTCATCTTCCTGCCGCTGGCGGGCGCGGTGCTGGTCTCGCTCCTGCCGCACGGCGAGGGCGGCCAGCACAAAGGTATTGCTTTTATAGTTAGTCTAATTACCTTCGTTATCTCGATCCCCTTGTGGACCGGCTTCCACCCGTCGGGCAAGTGGGCCTGGGAACAGAAGAGCGAGTGGGCGCCGGGGCTCGGCTTCAGCTACCACGTCGGCGTCGACGGCGTTGCGCTGCTGCTGTTCCTGTTGACTACATTTCTCGGACCGATCGTCGTCCTGAGCTCCTGGAACTTCATCAAGGAGCGCGTCAAGATCTACTGCATCGCGCTGCTGCTGCTCGAGACGGCCATGCTCGGCACGCTGGCGGCGCTGGATCTCATATTGTTCTACGTCTTCTGGGAAGCGATGCTGATCCCGATGTACCTCCTGATCGGGATGTGGGGCAGCGAGCGGCGAATCTACGCCGCGGTGAAGTTCTTCCTCTTCACCTTCATCGGGTCGGTGTTGATGCTGCTCGCCATCTTCTGGCTGTGGAGCAACTCGGGCCGGAAGAGCTTCGACTACGTCGATCTCCTCAACGCCGGCGTGGTCGCCGCCGACACGCAGAAGTGGCTGTTCCTCGCTTTCGCGCTGGCGTTCGCGATCAAGGTGCCGATCTGGCCGCTGCACACCTGGCTCCCCGATGCGCACACCGAAGCCCCCGCGGCGGGCTCGGTCATCCTCGCCGGCGTGATGCTGAAGATGGGTACATAGGGATTCATCCGCTACGCGATGCCGCTCTTTCCACAGGCAGCGCTCGATTACGCGCCGGCCATCGCGATACTCGGCGTGATCGGCATCGTGTACGGCTCGTTCGTGTGCATGGCGCAGAGCGATCTCAAGCGGCTGATCGCGTACTCCTCGGTCGCGCACCTCGGGTTCGTGATGCTCGGCCTGTCGGCGCTGACGGCCGAGGCGGCTTCCGGCGCGGTGCTGCAGATGGTCAACCACGGTATTTCGACCGGCGCGCTGTTCCTCATGGTCGGGTATCTGTACGAGCGCACGCACACCCGCGATCTGGCGGCGTACGGCGGGCTCGCCAAGGGCGCCCCGGCGATCGCCGCGACGTTCCTCGTCATCACGCTCTCTTCGATTGGCCTGCCGGGAACGAACGGATTCGTCGGCGAGTTCCTGATCCTGATCGGCACCTTCACCTCCAAGGAGATCGCCGGCGGTCCGACGCTGGCGGTGATCGCGGCGACCGGCGTCATCCTCGGCGCGGTCTACATGCTGTGGATGTACCAGCGCGTCTTCTGGGGGCCGGAGCGCAAGGCGGCGTCGCACGGCGTCGCCGATCTCGACGCGCGCGAGTGGTTCACCATCGCGCCGCTGATCGTCGCCATCGTCTGGATCGGACTCTATCCGCAGCCGCTGCTCGCGGCGGTGAAAGAGCCGGTCGATGCCTTCGTCGCGCGCGTGTCGAAACCGGAAGCGCCGCGGCCGCGGCAGCGGGCGGAGCTTCCTGCAGTGCCGGTGCCAGCGCCGGCACAGGACTCGACGGCTCCGCACATCTTCCTGCCGCAGCGAGCGCCGATGGCCCGGCCCCCCCAGCCGTCGGCGGAGCCGGCGAAATGAATTTCAACCCCAACGATCTCTACGGAGTGCTGCCGGCGTTGATCCTCTCGGCCGGCGCGCTCTTGCTGCTGACCAGCGAAGTCTTTTTACGCGCAGTGAAACCGGCACAGCTGGCGGGAGCGGGCGGGCCGGCCGAAGCCGCCCAGAAACAGATGCCGCCGCAGGCCGACGTCGCGCCGCCGCCACCTGAGCCCGCGCCCGATCGGCGCTACCAGGCCTGGGCCGCGGCCGCAGTCGCCGCCGCCGCTCTCTGGGCGGCGCTGGCGCAGATCCCCGATCCGACGATGTCGCTCTTCTCCGGCGCGGCGATCAGCGACGGCTTCGCGCGCGTGATCGCGGCGGTCGTGTGCGCGGCGCTGCTGCTCTCGTGCATCGTAGCTTTCTCGTACCTCGAGTCGCTGCGGGCCACGCGCGGCGAGTTCTACGCGCTCGCCCTCTTTTCCGCCGCCGGCATGTGCCTGCTCGCGCAGGCGACCGACCTGATCGTGATCTTCATCTCGCTCGAAGTGATGTCGCTCGCGGTCTACGCGCTCTGTGCGTACCTGCGCCGTGGCAAGCGGCCGTCGGAGGCGGCGTTC
>VBLM01000190.1 GCA_005879095.1 Deltaproteobacteria bacterium | reverse complement strand
GCAGCCGAAGCGGAAGGTGTGCGAGGCGCTCGGCACTGCGACCGCGGTCACGCTCGACTCCGAGAAGTTCTCGCTGGCCGCGACCGCGACTGCCTGGCGCGACACCGACCTGACGCTCTCGGGCGATGTCTACCATTACGAGCAGGATCCGAAGTCGGTGCTCTATCCCAGCCTCACCGCGACGCACCTCGGAATGGGAATGCCGATCGCGCCGCTGAAATATCTCGCGCGCGCGGAAGTGCTGCACCGGCGAAGCTGCAATACAAGTTCACCAGGACCTTCAAGATGTGGCTCTCCGCGAGCGGCCAGAGCGACCTGGGCGCGCCGGACGCGGCGACACCGAACCAGCCCGGCCAGGTGAGCAAGTCGAGCACCATCGCGATGGGCGCGCAGTACCGGTTCTGACCTCATGGGAAGGCGCGGGCCGCGATCTCGCGGCCGTGCTTCCGGAGCGACGCGCGCTTGGCTTTGGCGTCGAATTCGAGCGCGCCAAGATCGAAGTCGGCGTCGGGCCGCAGCGAGACCACGTCGATGTGCTTGTAGCCCGGGATCTGGTTGGTCTCGATCGCTTCCTCGATGTCGTTCTCGAGGATCTCGTGGGTCATGATGTCGACCGAACTTGTGCTCGTAGATGGTCACCGGCGGAAAGAGAAACGGCATCGACGCGGAGGCGAGGATGAAGTCGGCGATCGCATCGGAGATGGAGCCCGTCGTGCCTGGAGTCAACGTCAGGTCGAGGATTCCGCCGGAGCGCCCCTTCGACGCCTTCAGGAGATCGGCGTTGTTGGAGACGAGGTAGTAGCAGCCGTCGGTCAGCGAGGTGACGCCGATCGCCCAGATCTTGTCGGCCGCGACCAGACGGTTCCACTGGACGTGGCTGGCGATTCGGCGCTGGAGCGGATCGCTGTTGAAGACCGATTCGCGCTTGTCCCAGAGCGCGAGCGGTTTGCCGAGAAAAGGCTGCGTATAGACGTCGTCGTTCGATTGAATCTCCTGCCACAAGTTTTCCAGAGCGGGCACGGCCTCGGCAAGCGAGGCATACTGCGCCAGCACGGAGACGTTGAGCGCGCCGACGCTGACGCCGGTGAAGAAATCGAAATTGAATTGCTTTTGCGCGAGGTGCTCCAGCACTCCGACTTCGAACTCGCCTTTGGCGCCGCCGCCGCGGAGAACCAACGCGTTCCAGGCCATGCGTCACCCCCCGGGCGGTGTTCGCTACCACAAAGTTGCTACAACCGCTGCCGTCGCGGTCCGATCGGGCGTGCACAAATTCGCGTCCGGAACGCCATGAGAGCGATCGTTTGTCTCCTGCTCTGTGGCTGCTCGGGTGCTGATTGCACGACGCTGGGCTTGCGTTACCTCGCCGCCTTCAAAGACGCGCAGCACTGCACGCCGGGTATGGACACCTGCAGCTACGCAGCCGAGCCGCCGTGGGAGGATCTGCCGGATGGCGGCAGGACGCTCGCGACCTCTGCGTGCATGAATTCCTGCGGCTCGGGAAACCTCAATCCGGGCAGAGCGGGGTCGCTCATGACTGCGATCAAGGAGTATCGAGCGCATGGATGCCAGCAGCTCATGGGATGCATGTGCCCGGCTACCGAGTCGCCGCCGTATTCCTGCCGGGCGACGCTGGACGGCGGCATCTGCGTGCCCTGACGGCTTGAAGTTGACGGAATGCCGATTATCAGACCCTCCCTCAGAGGGTGGGCCTGGCGCTGGAGGCTGGTAGACTGCGGCAAGTGAACCGCCCGTCGCGCCCGTTCGTGGTCCTGCTGCTCCTTTCGGTGCTGCTTTTGCTGTACGTCGCGTTCCCGTTTCGCACGCCGCTCTTTCTCGCCGTGGTGCTCGCGGCCGTCCTGCACAGTCCGCTCGAGCGCCTGACGGTCCTGCTCAAGGGCCGCCGCACCATCGCCAGCGCGATCGTGACGCTGGGCGTGCTGGTGGTGATCGTCGCGCCGTTCGCCAGCCTGGTGATCTTCGTCTCGCGCGAGTCGATGACCGGCCTCGCTTATCTGCACGACACGCTCGGCCAGCAGTCGGTGTCGGAACTGCGCGGCGCGCAACTGCCGGGACCGGCGCAGGAAATGCTGGAAAAGGTGCTCGGATTCCTCCACGTCAGCCGCGATCAGGTCTACGACGGCATCACCCGCATGGTCGGGTTCGCGCAGGAGGAAATGCCGGTGATCATCGCCTCCGGCGGCCGCGCGATTCTGTCAACCGTGATCATGCTGATCGCGCTCTATTTCCTGCTCCTCGACGGGGCCCGCGTGGTCGAGTGGGCGTGGCGGGTCTCGCCGCTTTCGGCCGCGCAGACGCAGGAATTGACCGCCGAATTGCGCAAGGTGACGAGCGCCACCGTTTCCGGCATCCTCGCCACCGCCGTTTTCCAGGGGTTGGCGGCGGGCGCGGGTTACTGGACGGCGGGCATTCCGCATGCCGGTTTTTTCGGCATGCTCAC
>VBLM01000789.1 GCA_005879095.1 Deltaproteobacteria bacterium | reverse complement strand
GCAGGAGAAGAAACCGGGGAAGATCCTCGCCGACGAGCGGACCAACAAGTTGATCGTGATCGCATCGGAAAAATCGTTCGCCGCGGTCGGCGACCTGCTCCGGCAGCTCGACGTGCCCACCGGCGATAGCGCCGTGCACGTCTACACGCTGGAGAACGCGAAGGCCGAGGATCTGGCGGCCACGCTGCAGTCTCTTTCCGGCAGCAAAAAAACGCCTGCGGCCGGCGAAGTAAAGATCACCGCCGACAAGAACACGAATTCGCTGGTGGTGATCGCCGGCCAGGCCGACTGGCGCAACCTGGTCAAGCTGATCGAGCGGCTCGACATCGCGCGGCGCCAGGTCTTCGTCGAGGCCGTGATCATGGAGGTCAACCTCGAGGACGACACCGATTTCGGCGCCTCGCTGCACGGCGGCGCGCTGCGGAGCTCGGACGTCGGCGTGCTCGGCAGCGAGCTGGGCGGACTCAGCTCGCTGGGCGGCGTGTCGTCCTTGTCGAGCCTGAGCGGTTTCCTCGCCGGCATCCAGGGACCGCCGATCACCGTCTCGGGCGTGAGCATCCCGTCGTTCGGGATCGTGCTGCAGGCGCTGCAGAGCTCGAGCGACGTCAACGTCATCAGCACGCCGCACGTGGTCATCACCGACAACACCGAGGGCGAGATCACGGTCGGCCAGAACGTGCCCTTCCAGGCGGCATACTCGCCGACGACAGCGACCAGCACTTCGACGGTGGTCAGCAGCCTCAGCTCGCTCTACGCGCCGATCCAGCGGCAGAACGTCGAGCTCAAGCTGCACCTGAAGCCGCAGATCAACCAGGGCGACTACGTGCGGCTCGAAGTCGACGAGCAGACCGAGGAGATCGCCAGCGTCGACAAGACGCTGGGGCCGACGACCAGCAAGCGATCGGCGAAGACGACCGTCGTCGCCCGCGATCAGGAGACGATCGTGATCGGCGGGTTGATCCAGGAGCGGACGACGCGCAGCGTCTCGAAAGTGCCGATCCTCGGCTCGCTGCCGATCCTCGGCTGGCTCTTCCGCAACGAGAGCACGAAGAAGCAGAAGACGAATCTCCTGCTCTTCCTCACCCCGTACATCATCCGCGACCAGAGCGACGTGCGCCGGATCTTCGAGCGCAAGATGGCCGAGCGCGAGGAGTTCGTGCGCCGGTTCTACCGCGACGATTCCGGGCAGGGCCGGTTCATCGACTACGACCACAAGCCGGGCCCGCTCTCGCGCGTCAGGCGGGGAGTCGAGGAAGAATTGAGCAAGGTCGAAAACGGCGGAACCGACGCGAGAGGCGAGCGGGTGATCAAGTCCGGGCAGTGAGGCGGTCGAGCAGCTCGGCCGCCACCGTTTCCGTCGAGGAGGCCGGCCCGCCGAGCAGCGGCACCAGGTCCGGCGTGCGCGCGCCTTCTCTGACCTGCTCCTCGACCGCGCTCTGGACGAGCCCGGCTTCCCGCGTGTAGCCGAGATGCTCGAGCATCAGCGCGCCAGTCAGCGCCATCGCCAGCGGGTTCGCTTTTCCCTGCCCGGCGATGTCCGGCGCGCTGCCGTGCACCGGCTCGAAGAGCGAAATCCGGCCGGGATGGATGTTGCCCGACGCCGCGACGCCGAGCCCGCCGGTCAGCGCCGCGCCGAGGTCGGTCAAGATGTCGCCGAACAAGTTGTTGGTGACGATCACGTCGTACGCCTCGGGCTGCCGGATGAGGTCCATCGCCAGCGCGTCGACGTACATCGCCTTGGCCTGGATGGCCGGGTGGCGCTGCGCGGTCTCGGCGAAGACGCGCCGCCAGAGACCGTGGCCGAAGAGCAGCACGTTGGCCTTGTCGGCCATGCACACGCGGGCCATCCCGCGCCGTTCGGCGAACGCGAAGGCGGCTTCGCAGATGCGCGAGACGCCCTTGCGCGTGTTGATCTCGATCTCCTGCGCGACCTCGTCGGCGGTGCCTTTCTTGAAGACGCCGCCCGCGCCCGTGTAGAGGCCTTCGGTGTTCTCGCGGAAGACGGTGAAGCGCAGCTCGTTGCGGCCCTTGCCTTTCAAGGGCGAGAGCCGGTCGTCGATGAGGATGCAAGGTCGCAGGTTGACGTAGAGGTCGAGCTCGAATCGCATCGCGAGCAGGATCCCCTTGGCGTGCTCGTTTCCCGGGACGCGCGGATCGCCGACCGCGCCAAAGTAGACCGCGTCGTAGTCGCGACGCAGCGTGTCAAGAAAGTCCTGGGGCAGGATGGTGCCGTCTTTGAGGTAGCGGTCGGCGCCGAAGTCGAACCAGTCGAACTGCAACGGGAGGCCGATCCGCTCGAGGAGGCGGACGCCGACTTTCGCGACTTCGGGCCCGATTCCGTCGCCGGGGATGACTGCGATGCGGTGGGTCATCGGGGTAGGACATTACCGGACATCTGCGCAGACGCACAGTGTCTTGACTCCAACTCCATACGGTAGTCAGATCCGTGGTCCCTATGCCCAGCCGCGAACTCCAGCAAACCCCGCAGGACAGTCTTGTCGCTCCAGCCTGGGAAGCAACGCCCTGGCAGCCGGAAGAGCGGGTGGTGCTCGAGCTCGAGAGCAAGGACACGCCGCTGCAGCTTTCCGAAGAGCACGTGATCCAGCTGCAAGAGAGCGATTCGCTCCGCCTCGCCCGTTAACGCCCCTGTTTCTTCACCTTGTTGGCCTGCTTCGCGAGAGCGGTGCGGGTCTTTTTCGGCAGCTTCGAGATCGTCTTCTTCCGCCGCGCCGCCGCGGCTGCCTTCTTGATGTTCCTGCGCGCCGCGGCCCTCTGCTTCGATGACGTAGCCATGCGCTGAATCTGGTAATGCTCGCGGCATGATTCCACTCCTGATCGCCGCGGCG
>VBLM01000189.1 GCA_005879095.1 Deltaproteobacteria bacterium | reverse complement strand
CCTGAGCGACCAGGTGCGGTCGGCGGTGAAGCGATCGCTGCCGGACGCCAGAGTGATCACGCGCGAGAACATGCTCGTCCTGTTGCAGGCGAGCGGCAAGGACCTGGCGAACTGCGAGGGCGAGTGCGAGGTCGACACTGGCCGGCGCATCGGCGCCGACCTCGTCGTCAGCGGGGAGCTGCTCAGGTTTGGCACGCAGTATAAATTGAATATGAAGCTGCACGACACGCGTTCGGGCGAGCTGCTCTCGGGTGCGGTGGCGTCGGGCGCGACCGCCGACAATCTCGACCGCAACCTCGGCGCGGCGGTCTCGAATCTGCTCGAGCCGCTGCGCTCTGTGCAGCAGCCGCGCGCAGCGGCGGAGGAGGCTACGGTGCGGGGCTTCGCCTTCTCCGCCCACGCGGCCGGCGGCTACGGCAACGTCAGCGGCGTGGGCGGCGTCACCGTCCCGGTGACGGGCGGCGGCAGCGCGGTGACCGGCGCGTTTTCGTACGGTTTTGGCGCTGACGCCGGCATCCACCTGGGCAGCGTCTTCTCGCTCGCAGTTTTCGGCGAATACGCAGCCGTGGCCGCCGGCACCTGGGTGAACGTGTTCGCCGGCGGCGCGCTCGCCCGCGCGCGGATCATACCGGCGTTCTCGCTCGCGCTCGGCGCCGGCGCGGCGAAGCTCGGCAGCAATGACACCGGCTGGGCGGTCCTCGGCGCGGCGGACTATCTCGTCTACGGCCCGTTAGCCGTGCACGCGCAATTGCTGGTCGCGAACCAGTCGTCTTCGGCCGGGCTCTTCTCCGGCGGCGACGAAGCCGTGTGCCTGACCGCCGGAGTTTCGCTCCTTTTCTGACTACTCAGCGCCCATATAGGGGTACGGCACCTTCGTCGGTGGCGCGAAGTTCTCCTTGATGGTGCGCGCCGAAACCCAGCGCACCAGGTTCAACGCGGAGCCGGCCTTGTCGTTGGTGCCCGATGCGCGCGAGCCGCCGAAGGGCTGCTGGCCGACCACCGCGCCGGTCGGCTTGTCGTTGATGTAGAAGTTGCCGGCCGCGAAGCGCAGCTCTTGAGCGGCGGTCGCGATCGCCTTGCGGTCGCGCGCGAAGATCGCGCCGGTCAGCGCGTACGCCGCCGACTGGTCGCACTCGCGCAGCGTCTCCAGGTATCTCCCGTCCGGATAGACGTGCACGCCGACCAGCGGCGCGAAGATTTCCTCGACCATGATCCGGTGGCGCGGGTTGGTGAGCTGGACGAGCGTCGGTTTCACGAACCAGCCCTCGCGCCGGTCGGTCTCGCCTCCGGCCACGATGTTTGCCTCGCCGCCCTGTTTGGCGAGATCGATGTACGACGAAACATTCTTGAACGAAGCCTCGTCGATCACCGCGCCCATGAAGTTGCGGAAGTCGGTCACGTCGCCGACGCGAAGCTCGGCGATCAATTCCTGCAATCGAGGCTTGAGGCGCGTCCAGACGCTCTCGGGCACGTAGACCCGCGAGCAGGCCGAGCACTTCTGTCCCTGGTATTCGAAGCCGCCGCGGACGATAGCGGTGGCGAGCGCGTCGAGGTCATCGATGGCCGAGGCGTGCGCGAAGATGAAATCCTTTCCACCCGTCTCGCCGACCAGCCGAGGGTACTGGCGGTATCGGCTCATGTTCTCGGCGACGGTCTTCCACATCCCGTTGAAGGTTCCGGTCGAGCCGGTGAAGTGGATGCCGCCCAGGTGCGGGCTCGCCAGCGCGACCCGGCCGACTTCGCTGCCCTTGCCGGGGATGAAGTTGATCACGCCGGCGGGCAGTCCGGCTTCGCGCAGCGCCTGCATGAACGTCCACGCGCTGTAGATCGCGGTCGAGGCCGGCTTGAGCACGACCGTGTTGCCCATGATCGCCGGCGCGGTCGGCAGGTTCACCCCGATCGAGGTGAAGTTGAACGGAGAGACCGCGAAGACGAATCCGTCGAGCGGGCGGTAATCGGTCATGTTCCACATGCCGGGCCCGCTCAGCGGCTGCTGCGAATGGAGGTCGTGCGCGAACTGGACGTTGAAGCGGAGGAAGTCGATCGACTCGCAGGCCGCGTCGATCTCCGCCTGGTGCGCGGTCTTGCTCTGGCCCAGCATGGTCGCGGCGTTGATCAGCGGGCGGTATTTCGTCGCCAGCAGCTCGGCCGCCTTGAGGAAGATGGCGGCGCGCTGGTGGAACGGCGTCGCGGCCCACTGTGCGCGCGCAGCCTGCGCGGCGGCGATGGCCTGCTCGACGTGCGTCGCGTCGGCTTCGTGCGCCGTGGCCAGCACGTGCTGCTGCCGGTGCGGCATGCGCACCTCATGGGTGCGACCGGCGCGGATCTCCTTGCCGCCGATCACCAGCGGAATCTCGATGCGCTCGCCCGCCATGCGCTTGAGCGCTTCCTTGAGCTGGGCGCGTTCGGGGCTGCCCGGCGCGTAGGCGAAGACGGGCTCGTTGACGGGAGTCGGGATTCGGACGTTGGCTTCGATCATGGCGCCTCCGGACGGCCGCGGAGCATAACGCGTCTGCGGCGTGATACATCACCTCCCGCCTTGGATCGGGAAGATCACGACACGATCCGCATTTCGCTCGACGGCGAGGCGATCGACGCGCGGCCGGGCGACACCATCGCCGCAGCGCTGTTGCGCGCCCGCATCACGACCTTCACGCGGTCGATCAAGTATCACCGGCCGCGCGGGCCGTTCTGCCTGCAGGGGACGTGCGGGCAGTGCCTGATGCGGGTGGACGGCGTGCCCTCTCGGCTCGCGTGCAAGGTGCGCGCGGAAGAAGGGATGATCTGCGAGCGGCAGAACGGACCGCTCGGGGTCGACAAGGACCTCTTTCGCGCGGCCGATTTCGTCTTCGCTGACGGACTCGATCACCATCATCTGCTGACCGGCTCTCGCGTGCTCGGCCGGGTAGCGATGGAGATCGCGCGGCGGCTGGCGGGACTCGGCGAGCTGCCGTCGCAGGCGCAGGGGCCGATTCCGGCAGAGTTGAGGACCGCGCGGCTGGTGGTGATCGGCGCGGGTCCCGCGGGACTGGCGGCGGCGCGGGCGGCGGGCAACGCCCTGGTGCTCGAAAAGGAATCGGCCGCAGCCGATCCCGCGTTCGCTTCTGAGCTGATGTTGGGGGCGGAGTGTGTCGGTTTGTATACCAACGATACTCCGCTGCCGGGCAATGCGCTGCTCGCCGTGCGAACGGGGTCCCGGTTGCTCGGCATCGTCGCCGAACGCGTCGTGGTGGCGACCGGTGGCGCCTCGCAGCCGCTGCCGTTTCCCGGTTGCGATCGGCCGGGCGTCTACGCTGCACGCGGCCTGCTCGGGCTCCCGCTGCGCGTCGGCGAAAGGCTCGTCGTCGTCGGGGACGGAGAGGAGTTGATCGACTGTTCGTCGGCGCTCGAGCGGCGAGGGTACGTGATCGAGCGCGTCCTCGACATACAGAAAGTGCAGCCGGTACGCGCACTTGGGAATCCGGTGCGCGCTTTGGACACATCGCTCGGCGAACGGATCAGATGTGACGCCGTGGCGATCGCGCTCCCGCCCGCGCCACTGCACGAGCTGGCGTCTTCAGTCGGCGCGCACGCGCACTGGGTCGGACGGCTGCACGGCTTCGCGGTGCAGGTCGACGCGGACGGCCGAACCGCGGTGCCTTGGCTCTTTGCGGCCGGCCGCGTCGCAGGCCTCGACGCCATTTCGTCCGGCGAAGCGGCGGGCAGGGCGGCCGCGAAATGACCGACAAGGCCATCGTCTGCGCGTGCGAGGACGTCAGCGTCCACGACATCGAAGAAGCCATCGCGCGCGGCTTCGGCGATATCGAAAGTCTCAAGCGTTACACGGGGTTGGGCACCGGCCCTTGCCAGGGAAAGAGCTGCGAGTCGGGCGCGATGCGCATCTGCGCGGCGCGTGGCGCGGTGCCGCCGGAAGCGCAGGTTCCGTTTCGGGCGCGCCCGCCGTTCGCGCCGACAGCGATGGCGCAGTATGCGGGGCTGGAATTGCCGGCTCGCGACTTGCGGCTTGCGGCTGGCGGGCTGAAGCCGACCTGGGGAGGCGGGCCGCACCCGCTGCAGCCGCGCGAGAGACTGCCCGAACGAGTGGACGTCGTCATCATCGGCGGCGGGATCATGGGGCTGGCGCTGGCGTGGAACCTCGCGGGGGCGGGTGCGCAGCGCGTGCTCGTCCTCGAGCGCGGATATCTCTGCGAAGGCGCGTCGGGACGCAATGGCGGTGGCGTGCGGGCGCAATGGACGACGCCGCTTCTGATCGAGCTGGCGAAAGAGTCGATCGATTTCATGGGCCATTTCGCCCAGGAGCTCGGCATCAACGTCTGGCTGCGCAAGGGCGGATATCTGTTCCTCGCGCACGATGAGGAGACCGTGCGCCGCATCGAGTACGGCGCGGAGTTGCAGAAACGGTACGGGTTACCGACGCGGGTGATCACGCCGGGAGAAGCGGGCGAGATCGTGCCGCAGCTGGACACCTCGCGCTTCGTCGCCGCCTCGTGGAATCCGGAGGACGGGGTCGTCTTTCCCTGGCCGTTCCTCTGGGGCTACGCCGACGGCGCGCGGAAACCAGACCGACCGCGGCCGCGTCACCGCCGACCGGGTCGTAATTGCTTGCGGCGCGTGGAGTCCGACCGTCGCGCGTCTCGCCGGCGTGACGCTGCCGAACGTCCCGTACCGGCACGAGATCGTCTCCAGCGAGCCGCTCAAGCCCTTTCTCGGGCCGCTCGTCTCGATGCTCGGCACCGGCCTCTATTTCTCGCAATCGATGCGCGGCGAGATCGTCGGCGGCATGGGCGATCCTCTGGAAGAACCGGGTCTCAACCAGAGCTCGTCGCTGCGCTTCATGACCCGCTATTCGCGCGCGCTGACCGAGCTGTTGCCCCAGGTCGGCAAAGTGAAGCTCCTGCGCCAGTGGGCCGGCTGTTACGACGTCACGCCCGATCACTCGCCGGTGCTCGGCGAGACACCCGGCGTGACCGGCCTGCTGCAGATGAGCGGCTTCGTCGGCCACGGCTTCATGATGGCCCCCGCCGTCGGCCGCCGCATGGCCCTCTGGATGGGCGGCGCCCAGGACGAGATTTTCGACCGCTACAACCTCCGCCGTTTCGCCGAAGGCCGCCTCATCCAGGAAACCTTCATCATCGGCTAGTTATATTGTGTCGCCATGTCCATCAACATCCTCGCGGTGATCGCTGCGGCGCTGTGCAGTTTCCTCGTCGGCGGGCCGTGGTATTCCGATGCGCTCTTCAAGAAAATGTGGACGCGCGCGGCCGGGCCGCGTCTTCGCGCTGGTCGCGGCGTTCGTCTTCGCGCTCTGGATCGGGCCGAATCCGCCACTTGGCTACGCCGTTGGCCGCGGTCTACTGGCCGGCGCCGGGCTCGTCGCCACCAGCTTCGGCATCAATTACCTCTTCTCGGCGCGCAGCATGGTTCTGTGGGCCATCGATGCCGGTTATCATGTGGTCCAGTTCGTGCTCTTCGGGCTCGTGCTCGGCCTCTGGCACTAGTCGCGGCCACCGAAGGCGGCTTAGCGACTATCATTGACGACGGATCGGTCAGACGATGCATCTCAGCGCGTGGCAGCTCTGGATCGCCGCCTCGCTGCTCCTCGCGGGCGGCGAGCTGCTGCATGGCGCGGTCGTCTTGATCGCGCTCGCGCTCGCGTGCGTGCCGGCAGCCTTGACCTCGGCGCTCGGCGGCGGCATCTCGCTGCAATTCGTGGTCTTCACCATCGCCTTGCTCGCCGAGCTGCCGGTCGTCGCAAAAATCCTGCAGCGCCGCCGCGTCCGGCGACTCGCCACCAACGCCGACGCCATCGTCGGCAAGCGCGTCCGCGTCCTGCAGTCGGTGAAAGAGAACGAGGACGGCGTCGTATTGCTCACCGGCGAGCACTGGAAGGCGCGCTCGCTCGCGGGCGAGCTCGCGCCCGGCGCCGACGCGCAAGTCGTACAGCGCGACGGACTCTGTCTTCTGGTCGTACCTCTGGAAAGGAGCAACTGATGGAACTCATCCTGGGCGGCGTGCTGGCCATCGTGGCCATTGCTTTCTTCCGCATGACCCTGCGCACGGTCCCGCAGGCGCACGTGATGATCATCGAACGCCTCGGCCGCTATCACCGCACGCTGCAGAGCGGGCTCAACATCGTGCTGCCGATCATCGACAAGCCGAGCCCGTTCCTGATGCGGCGGCAGGGGCAGCCCGCGCTGCAGAACTTCGTCGACATGCGCGAGATGGTGCTGGGCCTCGATTCCGAGCAGGTCATCACGCGCGACAACGTCGGCATGGGCGTGGGCTCGGTCATCTACTACCAGGTGATCGATCCGGTGCGGGCCAAGTACGAGATCCAGGACGTCGGGTACGCGATCGATCAGCTCACGCGCACCAACCTGCGAAATCTGATGGGCGGCCTCACGCTGGACGAGTCACTCACCAGCAGAGATCACGTCAACGTGCGCCTGCGCGAGGTGCTCGACGAGGCCAGCGAGAAGTGGGGCGTGAAGGTCACGCGCGTCGAGATCCGCGAGATCGATCCGCCCAAGTCGATCCAGGATTCGATGGCGCTGCAGATGCAGGCCGAGCGCGAACGGCGCGCGCAGGTCACTTCCGCGGAAGGCCAGAAGCAGGCGGCGATCCTGAAGGCCGAGGGCGACAAGGCCTCGAAGCTGCTCTCGGCGGAAGGCGATCGCGACGCGCAGATCGCGCGCGCCGAGGGCGATCGGCAGTCGGAGATCCTCCGCGCCAACGGAACCGCGCAGGCGATGACGACGCAGTTCAAGGCCATCAACGAGGCCGGCGTGTCGCCGCAGATCCTTGCCTTGAAATACATCGAGGCCTTGCAGAACATGAGCAGCGGCTCGAACAAGGTCTTCATCCCGTACGAGGCGACCGCGCTGCTAGGCGCGTTGGGGACCCTCGGCGAAGCGATGGGCGAGAAGGCGCCGCCGGTGCTGAAGGAGTCGGTGATCTCGGCGGCCGCCGCCGCCCGCGCCAAGGGCTAGCGCGTGTGGAGGAGCGTGACGGTCGACTGGCCGTCGCGCTTCTCGACCTTCATCCCGGTGGGGCCGCCGTCGTCGAACTCGATCGGTTTCGCCGACCAGCGCAGCGACGGCGCCGGCCACTCCTTGCCCTGTGCGTCGATGAACGAATAGGCCGACTTCTGCGGCACCGCCGCCCCGCTCAGGGGTCCAATGCTCGGCCGATCGGTGACGGTATGCATCGTGTCGTGCAGCGACCATTGCCCGGCGAGGTTGAGGGTCCAGCCGAACTCGTCGACCGTCATCACGGCCGGCGCGGCTTCGCCCTCCAGCAGCTCCACCTCGGCGCTTCGTCTGGCGCGGCCCGCCGAAGCGCGCGTCCGCCCGCCGGCGATCACCGCGAGGTTTTTGGCTTTCGCGCGGCCGATCGTCTTGCCGGCTGCATCGAGCAGCTCCAGCGAGCCGGTTCGTAGGCGCAGCCGCGGCTTGCCCTCGGCGTCGAGAAAGACGAGCCCGGGGACCCGCCTCTCGTGCGGTCCGAGGTCCGGGCGGGCGATGACGCGGCGGACCCGGTTCGTGTCGAAGACGTCGAGCCGCGGCAGGCCGTGGCTTTCGCCGACGCTGCGGATGGTCGTCAGATGCACCGCGCCCGTCACGCCGCCTGACGCGTCGATCAGGGCGCCCGCCGGCCACGCGCCATCGGCGGCCAGCTCGAAGCGGTTGCCGGCCGCATCCACCAGCACCGGGGTGCTCGCGATCAACAGCAGCAGGGCGTGCATGGTGGGATGATCCTACACCGGCCCGGCGTGATAATCCGACGGACATGGTCACCGACAAAAAGCTCGGGTTCATCGGCGCCGGGAACATGGGCGAGGCGCTGTTCAAGGGTCTGCTCAATACCAAGGCCGCGAAACCAGAGCAGATTCTCGTCAGCGCGCGGCGGCCGGAGCGGGTCCGCGAGCTGGTCCAGGCCTACGGCGTACGCGGGTGCACCAATGCCGAAGTCGCGCGCGACAGCGACGTGGTCGTCCTCGCGGTCAAGCCGCAGATCCTCGACCAGGTCCTGCGCAGCATCTCGCCTGACGTCTCGCGCGAGAAGCTGATCATCAGCGTGGCGGCTGGCGTGCCGATCGCGGCCATCGAGCGGCGGCTGCCCCCGCCGATGCGGATCGTGCGCGCGATGCCGAACACGCCCGCGACCGTAGGTGCAGGTGCGACGGCGATCGCGATGGGCGAGCACGCGACCGAGGCGGACCTGGCGACGGCGAAGACGATCTTCGACAGCGTCGGGCTGACCGTTGTCCTCGAAGAGTCACAACTGGATGCCGTCACCGGTTTGTCCGGCAGCGGACCGGCGTACCTGTTCCTCATCATCGAGGCGCTTGCCGACGCGGGCGTGAAGGTCGGCCTCTCGCGGCGGGCGTCGATGCAACTCGCGGCCCAGACCGTCCTCGGCAGCGCCAAGCTCCTGATCGAGAGCGGGCAGCACCCGGGCATGTTGAAAGACGGCGTCACCAGTCCCGGCGGGACGGCCATCGCCGGCCTTCACACACTGGAAGCGGGCGGCCTCCGCAACGTCCTGATGAACGCTGTCGAAGCCGCGACCCGGCGTTCACGCGAGCTGGGCGAGGAATTCCTGCGCAAGCTCTAGCGGAGTGTTTTGAATCTCTCCCCAATCAAGTGCGGGCACGCTCCCCTTCAGCAATGATCTCTTCGCAAAGCCCGATGCATTCGTCGCAGATCGCCAGGTCCGGGCCAGCGACCATCTTCCAGACCTGATCTTCATGAAAATTGCAGAATGAGCAGCGGACGCCCGAAGCAGGCAGCGCGTAATCGCGCGAGCGGGGAATGGTTGGAGTGAACTTGGGCGGTCGAGTCCCGACCAAATCCCTGCTCAACCGGACGCACTCGTCGCAGATCATCCCGCCGAAACTCCTGATGAGCTTCCGCACTTCACGTTGCCCCTTGCCGCAGAACGAGCAGCACAAGTTCTCCGCGAGGTGACCATGCGACGTTGCCACTGAAGCAGCGTACAGCATGAGACCGCGGCGCATGCCCGAGCCCGCCCCGGGGCGGGACGCGGTGCGTCAAGAGAGGTTTGGTGAACATCGTTCACTTCTTCCGAGGGCGCCGGTGAACAACGTTCACCAGGCCGCGACGTTGGCACGCGCACACGACGATGCTGCCGCGATATACCAGCGGGCATGGACTTGACCGACATGCAGCTGGCGCCCGAGGGCGCACCGGCCGAACAGCTCGACAGGCTGCCGTTGCCGACGGATGTGCGCGCGTTTCTCGAGAAGCACGATGGGGCGCGCGGCACGGTGGGCCAGCGCAAGCGGCCGCTCGTCCTCTGGAGCGCGGAACAGATCGCGCGCGAGGCCGACGAGCAGGAAGTCACGCGAGCGACGCCGGGCCTCCTGCTCTTCGGCTCCGATGGCGGCGCCGAAGGGTACGGCTATCTCCCGCGTCTACAGCGCGGAAAATACGGGAGAATTTCTTTCATGGCCGCCGGCGCGCACGAGTTCGAAAGCCTCGGCGACTCGCTCGAAGAGCTGGTGAAAGCTATCGCCGAAGGGCGCTGATCTCTCCGTCGCGCAGCTCGACGCCGTGCTCCGCCAGGACCGCGCGCAAAGCCTCTTCGGGCGGCGGCAGCTGCGAAGGGTCGCCGACGCGCAGCGTCCGCAGCTCGGCCGGCTCGCTCTCGTCGACAGGCAGATCGGACGGCTTTTCGACGAAGAGCATCAGCCGGGACCCATCGGCCGAGAAGCGCAGGTTGGTGACTGCCAGCGCGCCGGCGATCGGCAGGTGCGCCACCTCCTCGCCGCCAGCGTAGAGGTGGACGGCGGCATCTCCGCCGGCCGCCGCGAGCATGTCGCCTCGCGGCGAGAACGCGAGCGAACCAGGGACCGCGCCTTCCATCTCCAGCGCGCCGTGCCGTGCGAGCGTGCGCGGGTCGAGCAGTAGAATCTGGCCGGCCGCGCCCGCCGCGAGCGTCGAGCCGTCCGCGGTCAACGCGATCGCGCTCGGCTTCAGATCGGACGCGATCAACGGCGCGCGCGAGGCGAGATCGATGCGCACGAGACCCGAATCCTCGAGGCCGCCGACGACCTCGGCCGGTGAATGCCGCGCGACGATCAGGCCGCCGCCCTCGAGCACCTCGTCGAACGTCGCACCGGCGGGCGCAGGAAAGGATTGCAGCAGCGAATCGCCGTACAGATCGAGGGCGGGCCCACGATTGACCAGCACGTTGCCATCGGAGAGAAACCGCAGCGCCTTTCCGCGCGCGGCGGGGATCGACCGCGATGTCCGCCCGTTTTCAAGATCGATGAGTGCCAGCCCGCCCGGCCCGATCGCGGCGACCCGTTTTCCGTCCGGCGAGGCCGCGGCCGCATCGATGCGCATTTCGCGCGCGAGCGTCCGCACCGGCTT
>VBLM01000186.1 GCA_005879095.1 Deltaproteobacteria bacterium | reverse complement strand
CCCCGAGCAGCAGCGGCTGTTGTGGCTCGACTACACCAGCTTCGTCCGCCAGGGCGCGAAGCTCGACGAGGCTTCGAAGAAGTAGCGGGCGGAGATGAACCAGGAGCTGTCGAAGCTCTCGACGAAGTTCTCGCAGAACCTGCTCGCCGAGGAAGGCACGCAGATGGTCCTCCTGCCGAAGGAAGCCGACCTGGCGGGTCTCGCGCCGGCGCAGCGCCAGCAGGCCGCCAACGCCGCTGCGTCGCGCGGCAAGCCGGGGGAGTGGGCGGTCCTCAACACGCGCTCCAGCGTCGAGCCGTTCCTCACTTTCTCGACGCGGCGCGATCTGCGCGAAAAGGTCTGGCGGATGTTCGTCTCGCGCGGCGACAACGGCGGCGAGCACGACAACAACGACAACATCCGGAAGATCCTCAAGCTGCGCGCGCAGCGGGCGAAATTGCTCGGCTATCCGACGCACGCGCACTGGAAGCTCGAGGACCAGATGGCGAAAACGCCCGAGCGCGCGATGGCGCTGATGGAGGCGGTGTGGAAGCCGGCCGTGCAGCGCGTGCACGAGGAAGTGGCCGACATGCAGGCCATCGCCAACAAGGAAAAAGCGAAGATCAGGATCGCGCCGTGGGACTACCGCTTCTACGCGGAGAAAGTGCGCAAGGCGAAGTACGACCTCGACGAGAACGACGTGAAGCCGTACCTCCAGATGGAAAAGCTGCGCGAGGGAATGTTCTGGGTCGCCGGCGTGCTGTTCGGTTTCAAGTTCGTGCCGGTGGCCGACGTGCCCGTCTACCACCCGGACGTCCGCGTCTGGCAATTGCAGTACGCGGACGGGCACCACGTCGGCTACTGGTACTTCGACCCGTTCGCGCGGCCGGGAAAGAATTCGGGCGCGTGGATGAACGAGTACCGCCGGCAGTCGCGGCTTCTGGACTCGCCGGTCATCGTCTCCAACAACGCCAACTTCGTGAAGGCCACGGCGGGCGAGCCGACCCTGATCAGCTGGGACGACGCGACCGGGCTCTTCCACGAGTTCGGCCACGCGATGCACGGGCTGAACTCGGCGGTCGTCTATCCGGGGCTGTCGGGCACCAACGTGCCGCGCGATTACGTCGAGTTCCCCTCGCAGCTGCTCGAGCACTGGCTCTACACGCGTCCGGTGCTCGACAAGTACGCGCTCCACTTCCAGACCGGCCAGCCGATCCCGCCGGAGCTGGTGGCCAAGATCGAAAAAGCCAAGACGTTCAACCAGGGCTTCGCGACCGTCGAGTATCTGGCGGGCGCGCTGATCGACATGAAGCTGCACCTGGCGGGGGAGGCCGACATCGACCCGCGCGCGTTCGAGAAAGAGACGCTGGCGAAGCTCGGGATGCCCTCCGAGATCGTGATGCGGCACCGGACCCCGCAGTTCGGACACGTCTTTTCGGGCGACGGCTATTCGGCCGGGTACTACAGCTATCTCTGGTCGGACACGCTTTCGGCCGATGCGTGGGAGGCCTTCCTGGAGAAGTCCGGCCCGTACGACAAAGAGGTCGCCAAGCGGCTGCACGACGACATCTTCAGCCGCGGCAACAGCCTCGACCCGGCGGACGCCTACCGCGCCTTCCGCGGCCGCGATCCCGGCATCGCCGCGCTGATGCGCAAACGCGGCTTCGCCGGCACAGCCGACAGCGAGGCCAAGCCGAACAGGCCGAACACCGCGCAGTGAATCAGTCTTGCTGGCGTATCACGTCGGGGCGTATCGTCCCTGTACGGCCGTGAGTCATCCGCGGCCGGGGGGACTTCGATGCCACGACCCATTCTGGCGGTCGGCTTTGCCTTGCTTGCGTCCTGCGGGAGCGGTTCCGGGGGTAGCCACTATTATCGGGTGGTCTATGGCGCACTGCCCGGCAGCTTCGGCGTGACCCTGCCGGATTCCTGCTACCAGGCCGACAGCGTCGCGCCGGCGACCACCCCGGAACAGCAGTTCGCCGAGAATTTCTGTCACGTCGGCAAGAAGCCATCCCAGACATCGACCCAGGATAACTTCGTCATCGAGGAAGCCTGGCACCTCTTCGACGCCGGCGACGGCAAGTCTTATCTCGTTCGGCACCAATCGGGGAGCGGACCGAGCGTCGGAATCGAGGGCAACATCCAGAACGGCAAGTTCGCGTTCAGCGGCGACCAGGTGTTCCACCAGCCGTACTGCTCTTCCGGTTACTCCTACGGCGGTTTCGTCGCCGTCTGCGGGGCGAAGTGCGTCAATCTTTTCAGCGATCCCGCCAACTGCGGCCGGTGCGGCGGGGCTTGCCTCCCCGAGCAGATGTGCCAGAGCGGCCAATGCGTCACCAGCTGTCCCACCTTTCTCCAGACTTGCGGGAACGGCAGCGTCGACCTCTACAGCGACGCGCACAACTGCGGGAGCTGCGGCGTAGCCTGCGCGGCCGGCCAGACCTGT
>VBLM01000008.1 GCA_005879095.1 Deltaproteobacteria bacterium | reverse complement strand
TTTCGCCGGATCGAGGCGGGCCGCTGCCCGAGCAGGCAGGAACGCGCCGAGCAGCGCCGCTGCCAGCGCGACCGCGATCCCGAGCGCGACGTGGCCGGCGTGGAAGTGGAAGAACGACTGCGGCTTGAAGGGAAAGTCCGGCAATCCGGTGCGCGAGAGCCGATCGAGCAGCGCCGCCACCAGTCGCGCCAGCAGCACGCCGGCGATGCCGCCTGCCAGTCCGGTCGCGGCCGCCTCCGCCAGCACCACCGCGGCCACGTCGCTCCGGGTCGCGCCCACCGCGCGAAGCACGCCCAACTCCCGCGTCCGCTCGCGCACGCTGGCGTAGAAGGCCTGCATGGTGTTGACCGCCGCCAGCCCGGTGATGAGCGCGCCGAGCAGCGAGAGCGCCAGCGTGACCAGCTCGACCGCGGTGCCGATCTGCAGCGCCCGGCTGCGCTCGGTCTCGTCGATCTCGAGGCCCAGCTTCTTCACCGCCGCCGCGATGTTGGGGACGTCGTCGGCGTTCTGCGCACGCAGGAGCACACTGGAATACGTTTCCGCATCGGCGCCGAAGCGGCCGTTGATCCGCCGCACCGCGGTGAGCGGCAGCGAGACGCCCGCCAGCGTGGCGCGGTCGGAGAAACCGACCAGCAAGAGCGCGCCTTCGCTGGCGTTGGGGAGCGTCTTGCCCGCCACATAGCTGCGGCCCAGCTCGATCGGGATCTGGAAGCCGATCAGCATCGTATCGGTCAACGTCGGAAGCCCGCGCTGGGGCGCGAAGACCTTGTTGTACAGCTCGAGCAGCCGCCGGTTGATGACCACCGGGATCGGCTTTCCTTCGCCCTCGTCCTCGAAGGGCGCGTGGGCGTCGGTCCCGACCAGCTCCGGCATCAGGCCGACGCCGACGATCTCGAGGCCCATGTGGATCTCGCGGCCGAAGAAGAGGCCGTTGTAGCGGGTGACCGCCGGAATGCGCAGCTGCATCTTCGGATATGCGGCCGATACGCCGCGGACTTTACGGAGCTTTTCGACCGTCTTGTCGTCGATCTTCTGCTCGCCGAGCAGGTTGCCGATGGCAAGCGAGGGAACGACGACCTCGACCTCGCGGGTGCTGACGGGAAAGACGTCGTTGACCACGCCGCGCAATCCGGCGCCGAGCGCGAGGAAGAAGACCAGGCAGCCGACGCCGAGCGCGACCCCGCCCGCGCTGACGCCGAGCGCCGGCAACTCCCGCACCACGTTGCCGCGCGCGAGACGCAAGAGCTTCCCGATCCTCACAGCGTCTCCATCGAGCGCTCCGCGTCTTCCGGAGCGAGCCGGCCCTCGCGAAGGACCAGCACTCGCGTGGCCGCGTGCGAGACGCGCGCTTCGTGAGTGACGATGAGCAGCGTCATCCCGTCCGCGTGCAGCTCTTTGAAGAGCGCGATCACGCCCTCGCCGGTGCGCGCGTCGAGGTTGCCGGTCGGCTCGTCGGCGAGCAAGAGCGGCGGCCGGGCTACCAGCGCGCGGGCGATCGCCACCCGCTGCCGCTCGCCGCCCGAGAGCGCGGCCGGTTTCGCCCCCGCCTTGAATCGGGCAAGAGGACGTTTTCCAGCGCGGTCAGCGCGGGCAGCAGGTTGAAGCTCTGGAAGATGAAGCCGATCTGCGTATGCCGCAGCGCGGCCAGCTCCGGATCGCTCAGCGCGCGCAGATCGCAGCCGAGAACTTTCGCCTCGCCCTCGAAGTCGCGATCGAGGCCGCCCAGGAGATGCAGGAGCGTCGACTTGCCGCTGCCGCTCTGCCCCTCGATGGCCATGAACTCGCCGCGCTTCACTTCCAGATCGACCGAGGTCAAAAGATCCTGCGGCGGCAGGCCCGGCTCGCGCGGCGGGTAGCGCTTTTTGACACCGGCCAGGAGAATCGCGGTCACGGCGCGACGATCTCCACGTCGAGCGAGGCGCCGAAGAAGTCGGGCTGCGCCTGCGCGTCGAGCGTCACCCGCAGGGGCGTCAAGGGATCGATCACCTGCGCGACCACCGAACGGGTGACGTACGACTGCGGGCCGGTGCCGTACGTGCTCTCGGGCAGCGCGTGCACGGCAGCGGCGAGCTTGCCGAAATCGGCGCGCAGCGCCGCGCCCTGGTCCTCGTAGAGCGCGGCGCCCTCGGGATTCCCGCTGCGCGGCGTCCTGTGCAGCTCGGCGACGTCGCCTCCGAAGACGTACGCGATGTGCTCGCGCACGCCGAATCGCGGGCCGCGGCCGGCCGGGTATGTGACCTGGAATTCGTTGCCGGCGCGGGTCGCCTTGGCGCCGATCTGGGGCAGCGCTTTCGCGATCGCTTCCATGCTCGCCAGAACCTGTTTCTCGTCGACGACTTCCGCCAGGGCGACGAGCTGGATGGTGTCGAACGGGCTCTTGCGGCGCCAGTCGAGGCCATAGTCGATGGCCTGGGCGAGGCTCGCGTTCCTGGCCAGCGCGACGGAGATGGCGAATCCCGGTTTCACGCCGTCGAACGCGCCTTTCGGAATCAGCGCCCGTAGCCGCTCGTCGGGAATCAGGTCGACCAGCTTTTGCGGCGCGATCCCGAGCCGCATGCGCAGCGGCGCGTTGCCCGGCAACAGCTCGACCAGCGACGCGCCGCCTCCGGGGAGGACCGCCTGCGCTTTGACGGCGTCGGCGAAGAGCCGGACCGCCAGACCCTGCGGCGCGCCCTGCAACGAGACCGCGACGTCGCCCGGCAGCGTTCGCGGCGTGTAGCGCCTGGGGAGATCGCTCCCGGCCGGCGCCCAGACGATCACGTCCTGCGCGCCGAGATGGTCGCGGACTTTCGCGAAACCCGTGGATTTTGCGAGACTTTCTGGCGGAGGATCGAACCGCGCCATGGGCGATGCGCCACGGGCGATCATGCCGTAACCCTGGACGATCTTCCACGCGATGCTGGTCCCCGCGCGTTCGTACGTCTGCGGCTGCGCGCCGGGCGAGGCGCCGAATCGCTCTACCAAGAGCCGCTGTACCGTCTGCGCGAAGAGATCCGGTTTGGTCAGCGGCAGCGCGACCGCCCATTCCGGCCGCGGCCGGGCTTCGAACAGCGCCACCGCCGCACCGCGGTCGGGGTCGAGGCCTGCGGAGAGCAGCCCCTCGCGCGTCAGCGGGTCGAAGCCGAGCTGCCCCGCCAGCTGCGCGCGGAATTGGCCGAGCTGCTCGCCCCCGGGAAGCCTCGCCACCCGATCCGACAGAGCCGCCAGGTGCTGCGCCAGCGCGCCGAGCGGGGCAGTAACGATCGCGCCGGACGGATGCGCCGGCAGCAGTTCCTCGGCCGAGGCTGCGCTCTTCGGCCCCGCGCATCGCGAGCACGATGCCGCGAGCAGCAGCCCGAGCGCGAGAGCGCGCCTCATCGCCCCCGGCGCGACCGCACCATCCGCTGAAAGCGCGGGTTCTTGCTGATCGAAAACAGATACAGGCCTTCGAGCGCGGCGACCCCGAGCAACAGCGGCCCGGTGAACGGCAACATCGCCGCGCCAACCACACCGATGCCCAGCCCGACCAGATTCTGGGGCATCAGGAACGCGTCCTTGACGAACGAATCCGCCATTTACTGCACGCCGACCTTCTTCCCCAACGTCTTGTCGCCGCCCTCGGGAGCGCCGGCCGGCGCCTCCATCCCCATCTCCTGCTTGAACTGCTTGAGCAGCTCCTGCGCGCGGATCTTCTCCGCGTCTTCCTCGATCTTCATCCCCTGCGTGTCGACGTTCGACATCGCCATGTCCATGCGGGCTTCGTTGACCGCGGACTGCTCCTGGATCTTCTGCAGCATCTCGTCGTGCGTCGCGTCGATGCCGGCCACCTGGAAGCTCTCCATCGCGTCGGCGACCTTGCTCTGCCACTTGGCCCGCCGCGCGTCGCGCAGCGCCTGCATCGCCTCGCCGGTCTTCTTGTCCTTCTCCTTCATGAAGGCCTGCTTGACCTGCATCGCCTTGTCGAAGGCCTGGCGGGCCGCCATCAACTGCTGCTCGTTGCGCAGCAGCGCCGACTTGGTCGTCTGCAACTGCGTCGCGTAAGTCGTGGCGATGTCGTCGCGGTTCGCCTGGATGGCCGCCTTCACCTTGGAGGTCAACTCGGTCAGGTCGTTCTTGTACTTCTGGTTCTCCTTCTCCAGCAGCGTGACGTTCGCCTTCACCATGGCGATCGACTCGTTCATCTTCGGGACCTGGTCGTTCAGGTCGCGGATGTTCTGCTCGAGGATCAGCTCGGGATCCTCCGCCGCCGAGATCATCCAGCCGAACATCGAGCGGAAGACGCGCCTCATTCGCTGCCACATAGGGAGAGCCTCCAGGAAGTCGGGCTGTCAAAGCATAGCTTGGGTATGCTGGCAACCGTGCTCTACGGATGCGCCGAGCCGGGGTCGACCTTCCCCGAATGGGGTCAAAGGCCGCTCGAGGTCGAGATCGGCCCGGGCAGAGGCGGATTCGCGCTCGATTATGCGGCCTTGCACCCTTCGCGGCTGCTGATCGCGATCGAGACGCGCAAGGCGGACTGCGAGCTGATTCGCGCGCGGGCTGCCCGGCGGGGGCTCGGCAACCTGGACGTTTTCCAGGGAGATGCCAAATTGTTGTTACCACGGATGTTTTCGAGCGGCGCGCTGTCGGGCGTTCACATCCAGTTTCCCGATCCATGGTGGAAGACGCGGCACCACAAGCGGCGGATGGTGGATGTCGAGTTCGCGCTGCTCCTGCGGCGGCTATTGAAGGCCGGCGGCGTGGTCGATTTCCGCACCGACGTGCCCGCCTACTTTCGTGAAGCAGTGCAGACCTGGTTGGAAGCGGGCTTCGAGCAGCTTCCCGACGCAGCGCCGAATGTGCTCTCGACCCGCGAGCGCCGTTACGCGATCACCGGCCAGCCCGTCTTCCGCGCGCGATTCGGGAACCCGGAAGGCGATGTCCGCCCGATCAAGTCCGACCGCACCGGCCGCGACTGGCGCGACGTCCGCCGGAAGTGAGGTGACCCCATGAGCGTCCTCGCGCTGCTCGCCGCCGCCTTGTTTCCCACCCAGGTCCGGGTGCCGTTTCCGCAGGCGATGCGGGTGGCGATCGCGGGCGGGCAGGTGTTCGCGGCCAGTGCGAACGGCAAGGGCGCGGTCGTTTCGGGCGGCAGGATCGTGAAGACGTTCGAGGCGGGCGAGAATCCGGTGTCCATCGCGGTGATGGGCGGCGATCTGGTGATCGCCCACCACGAGCGGAAGTACGTCACGGTGCACCAGGCGCCGTCGTTCGCGCCGCAGCAGATCGCGGTCGACGTCACGCCGCACACGCACTTCGCGGCGGTCGGCGACCTCGACGGCGACGGCAAGCCGGACATCGCGGTCAATGACATGGGTGGAAAGCGCGTGGTTGTCCTCTGGGGACCGGATTTCTCGCAGACGACCGCGGCTCCGACCGGATCGAAAGGATACGCGTACGAAAACGTCGCCATCGTCGGGCAGCGGTTGTACGTGCCCTGCTGGCCGCAGCCGGAGGTGGCGGTGCTCAAAGCGCGCGGCCGCGAGATCGCGCGCGAGCGCCTGATCGAGCTTTCCAACCCGGCGTTCTTCGTCGCGGGCGACAAGGCGGTGGTCACCTATTCCGGATCGATCTCCGACAACTCGCGCGATGGCCTGGTGCTGCTCGACAGCGGCAAGGTCCTCGATGCCGGCAGGGCGCCGGGTGGAGGTGCCACATTCCGAGGACGTGGCGCTGGGCGATCTCGACGGAGACGGCAAGCCCGATCTGGCGATCGCGGCCGGCGACGAGATCATTCTTTTCATGACGCGGTAGATTGCGCGGCCATGATCCTCGCCCTCCTGCTCGCGGTCGATGCGGCGCTGCAACCGTTCGTCAAGTTCGATGCGCCGGCGCTGGCGCTGACGCACGTGCGTGTCATCGACGGGACCGGCGCGCCGCCGCGCGACGACCAGACGCTGTACATCGCCGGGGGCAAGCTGGTGGCGGCGGCGCCGGCGGGCGCGCAGACCATCGATCTCACCGGGCGCACCGTCTTTCCCGGCCTGGTCGGCATGCACGACCACCTCTTCTATCCGGCCGGCGGCGGCGTTTTCCACGAGATGGCGGTGAGCTTTCCCCGCCTCTACCTCGCGGCAGGCGTGACGACCATCCGCACCACCGGCAGCATCGAGCCGTACACCGACATCGAGATCAAACGGGATGTCGATCGCGGGGTGATCCCGGGGCCGAAGATCTGGATCACCGGTCCGTATCTCGAAGGTGAGATCCCCTGGACCGAGCAGATGCACCGCCTGCACGGTCCGGCGCAGTTCCGGCGCACCGTGGACTACTGGGCCGACCAGGGTGCGACGTCGTTCAAGCTGTACAATTTCCCCACCCGGGAAGAGTTGGGCGCTGCGGTGGACGAGGCGCACAAGCGCGGGCTCAAGATCACCGGACATCTGTGCTCGGTCGGATTCACCGAGGCGGCGCGGCTCGGCATCGACAATCTCGAACACGGCATCTGGGTGGACACCGAGTTCTACTCGAAGAAAAAGCCGGACGAGTGCGCGGCGAGGGAGGCTTCGATCGAGCTGACCGAGATGAGCCCGGCCGATCCGCGGCTGTCGGCGCTGATCCAGGAGCTGGTGAAGCGGCACGTCGCCGTGACCTCGACGCTGCCGGTATTCGATGCCTTCGCCGAGGCGGGCTTCCGGCGCGCGCTGACGCCGGCGGTGCTCGAGGCGCTTTCCAGCGAGACGCGGGCGCGGCTCCTCGGGAACCACCTCGGCGGCCGCCCGCCGGAGCTGGCCGCGAAGATGAACAAGCTGGAGATGGCGTTCGAACGCGCCTTCGTGCAGGCGGGCGGGATGCTGCTGGCGGGGTGCGATCCGACCGGCAATGGCGCGGTGGTGGCCGGGTACGGCGATCAGCGGGAGGTCGAGCTTCTCGTCGAGGCCGGCTTCACGCCACTTGAGGCGCTGCGCATCGCCTCCTGGAACGGGGCGGCCTTTCTCGGCCAGCAGGACCACATCGGCAGCATCGCGCCGGGCAAGGCGGCGGACCTCGTTGTAGTGAAAGGTGATCCCTCGAAGGAGATCGCGGACGTCGAGAAGGTCGAGATCGTCTTCAAGGACGGCGTCGGCTACGACCCGCAGAAGCTGGCCGACTCGGTGCGCGGCCTGGTGGGGATCCGGTGAAGTCAGAAAAAAGGATTATTTTTTTTCTTTTCGCCGCGGCCTGCACCGCCCCCCAGCCGCCGCCGGGAGCGGCCGGGCCGGCCGAAGCCGTGCGCGATTTTGCCGAAGCCGTCCACAAGGGCGACACCGCGACGGCCTGGTCGCTGCTCACCTCACGCGCGCAGGCACAGGCCGACCAATTCGCCGCCGCCGCCCGCGCGGCGACCGACGCCGGTCCGGAATCGGGCCGGCAGATGCTCTTCACCAGCGCGCTCCCCGGGCGGGCGGTCGACGCGAAGGCGGTCTCGCAGAGCGGCGACTCGGCCGAGGTGCAGACGAGCGAGGACGGAGGTTCGCCGCGCGTCTGGCACGTGGTGCGCGAGGGCGGCCGCTGGCGCATCGACCTCGACCTCGGTCATTGATAGATTGCACAGCCATCATGGCCGACCTGCTCCATCCCGACGACAGGGAAGACGAGTCGCAGGAAACGCCGTTCGACCCGGGCGACTTCGTGATGGCGATGTCGGCCGAGGATCAGATGGCGGCGCAGCTTCTGGTGGCGGCCTGCGAGGAGGCCGACATTCCCGCCATCCTGCAATCGCCCCGCAGCGGTCCGGTCGGGACCATCGCCTCGCCGGTGGACGGCTTCAACATCCTGGTCCCGCAGCGGGATCTGGAAAAGGCCCTGAAGCTGCTCGAAGAGCGCCGGGCCGCTCTGGAGGCCGACCCCGAAGGGGCGGCCCGCGCCGCGGAGGAAGAAGAGGCCGCCGAAGAAGAGACGGCCCCGCGCAAACCCGTGAAGGGCTAATTCGAAGCGGTCTTGGCGATCTGAGAGACCCGCAGCGACGCGTCGACCGGCAGGGCCAGCGCGAAGCCGACCACTTTCCAGTGCTTGTACGCCGCCTGCTTCTGCACGTACTCCCCGAACGGCAGCTCGATCACCGCGTGCTCCGGCCCGGTCGAGGCGTGACGCACCACCCACCCGTTCGCACCTTTGACCACGAACCCCATGTGGGAGATGCGCACGATCCGGTTCGGATCGTGCTCGCGCACCACCATGATGATGGTCCCCGACTCGATGTTCCGGACGTGCTTGCGCAGCTCGTCGAGCGGCAGGTAGCGCACCATGTACTTCCCGTCCGGGATGTTGTGGATGGTGGCCAGCCGCTGCAGCACCTTGACCCGGCTCCACTGCGAGTGGACCAGCGTCAACGTCTCGGTGGGCGCGCGGCCGTCGAGGACCGGCACTTCGTCGGTGAAGTAGCCCTTGCCGGTGTTGACCGGGAGCCACTGGGCCTCGGTGAAGTGGTTGCGATTCTCGAAGCTCGGCTCGCCGTTGTAACGGACGTCGTCGAGGATGTGCTTGGCCTCGTCGAGGCTGCGCGCGTTGGCCATCGACAGCACGGTCTCGACGAAGGTCTGGCAATCGACCTTGTCGACCCGCCAGCGGGGCCACGGCTCGGGACCGGTCCCGTCGCCGAGTGGCAATTCGCCGTACGGCGTGCCGAGGAAGACCTTGGTGAGCCTCTCGATGCGCTCGGAGAAGGGCAGCTTGTGCATCTCGGCGATGGTGGCGTCGAGTTGCTGCTCGGAAAGCTGCGAGACCGGAGCGGCGGCGACGAGGGCGGCGGCGATTGCGGCTAGCATGGGCATGGATGGTAGGGGGCTCCGGGTCCCCCTGCAAGGATTGAACAACTGCTCGTTTGACACTGTTCCGGAGCCGGGATAGCGAGGTCTGGTGCGAATCGCCCGCCTGCTCGCCCTCCTCGCCTGCGGCTGTGGACCAGTGGCGGCGACCAGCGTGATCGACGACGCCGACGCGGCCCTGGCGCGCGCACATGCGGCCGAGGGCGACAAGTACGCGCTGTACGAGACGACGCT
>VBLM01000185.1 GCA_005879095.1 Deltaproteobacteria bacterium | reverse complement strand
GCCGCGGTCGCCGGTGCGCTCGGCGAGGCGGACGAGGTCGGCGGCGGGCGTGGTGAACATGAATCCGCCCTCGCGATCGAGGTTGCCGGTGACGGCGTTCAAGGCGACGATCAGCCACGCCACGAGGCCGCCGAACTCCTGGGTACAGGCGCCGACGCGGCCGTACGCGACCGCCGCGGGCGCATCGGAGAATTCACGGGCCAGAAAACGGATATCTTCCGCGGAGATGCCGGTGTGCTCCGCCGCGCGTTCGGGCGTGAAGTCGCGGACGGCCTCGCGCAGCGGCAAAAGGCCGTCGGTGAACGACTCGATACGGCCGAGCCGCACCCGGTTCTCCTCGAACAGGACGTGCAGGATCGCGAGCAGCAGAAACGCGTCGGTCCCGGGCCGGATGGCGAAGTGCTGGTCGGCCGTCAGAGCCGTCTCCGTGCGCCGCGGATCGACGACCACCAGCTTGCCGCCCCGATCGCGCAGCCCGTCGAGCCGCCGGGAGATGCCGCCCGCCGTCATCAGACTGCCGTTCGACGCCAGCGGATTCGCGCCGAGCATGAGAAAGAAGTGCGTCCGATCGACGTCGGGCACCGGCATCAGCAGCTGGTGGCCGAACATCTGCAGCGCGGCCAGCATCTGCGGCAGCTGATCGACCGACGTGGCCGAGAAGCGCGAGCGGCTGCCGAGCGCGCGCGAGAAGAGGGGCACCGCCAGCATCGCCGAATAGGAGTGCACGCTCGGGTTGCCGAGGTAGAGCCCGACCGCGTTGCGGCCGTATTTGCGCTGGATTTCCGCGAGCTTCCAGCCGGCTTCGTCGAGTGCCTCATCCCATGAGATCGACTGCCATTTTCCCGAGGCCATGCGCCGCTGCGGCGCGCGCAGCCGATCGGGATCGTTCTGCACGTCCGGAATGGCCGCCGCCTTGGGGCAGATGTGGCCCTGGCTGAACGGATCGTCGGGGTCGCCGCGGACCGAATCGCCCTCCACGGTCACGCCGCAGACAGCCTCACAGAGCATGCAAGTATGCAGTCCCGACATCGGTGCCGGAGACTACAACTTTGGCCGCTGGTCTGTTGCGATTCGTCGCGGGCAGGGGCTAGATCGCTACTGAACATGTCCCCAGCGCGCAGGGCGAAGACCATGCTCCGCGTCGGCGGCACCCTGGCCGCGACAGTCGACAAGTATACCGGCGGCGAGCCGTTCGCCGAGGTCATCACCGAGCCGGGCGGCCTGCTGCCGTACGCCAAGAAGCACATCGGCTCCGACGTGCATTTTGCCGACCTGCAGGCCCAGGTCTCGCTCGACGCGCACCCGGCCCTGTACCGCTGGATCCGCGACGCGTGGTTCGGCAATCCGGATCGCGACAAGGTGGCGCTCGACACGATCGTCGACGGCGCCTCGCCGCAGACCCTGGAACTGGCCCGCGCCACCATCACCGAGGTGGTGCTGCCGGCGCTCGAGTCCGAGTCGCGCGACCGCCGCTACCTCGGCCTCAAGCTCTCGCCGCGCGCGGTGCGGCGGACGGCGGGCACCTTCCGGGCCGGGATGGAGCGCGAGGAGCGCGAGTTCCTGGCGCACAACTTCACCGTCGACCTCTCTGGCCTCGACTGCTCCGGTGTACTGGCCGTCGACGCGATCACCGTCCAGACCCGGTTCGCGCAGGTCGGCGCTAAGAAAAAGCCGGTGCTGGTGTTTCCCGACATCCACTTACATGTGGAGCACACCAAGGTCGACGCCTTCCGCGAGTGGTTCGAGGACTTCGTCATCGGCGGCAACAACGACGACGACAAGGAGCGCGACGGAACCATCACCTACCTCGAGCCGATGATGAGCGAGCCGCTCGCCATCCTGCAGCTCTTCCATGTCGGCATCTTCCGCATCGCCGACGAGCCGCTGCCGGTCAAGGGGCCGCCGCGGGTGCAGGTCGACCTGTACTGCGAGCGGATGGAGCTGACCACCAGCAATACTCGTTCGGGCGACACGGCGCCGAATAAACCGGTAAAACCCTGATGATTCTGGCGCTCCTGCTCCTCGCGGCGCCGAACGTCCTGCGGGTCTACACCAAGCCGATCGAGCCCTTCTCCTACAAGAAGGACGGCGCCGACGCCGGCTTTTCCATCGAGCTGTGGGACCGGGTGGCGAAGGAGGCCGGCCTCAAGTACGAGACGACGTGGGTCAAGACGGTCCCCGAGCTGATCGCGGCGCTCGAGGCCGGCAAGGCTGACGTCGCGGTGGCGGCCATCAGCATCACCTCCGAGCGCGAGAAGGTGATCGACTTCAGCCAGCCGTACTACGAGTCGGGCCT
This sequence comes from Deltaproteobacteria bacterium, assembly GCA_005879095.1. Lineage (GTDB taxonomy): Bacteria > Myxococcota > Myxococcia > Myxococcales > 40CM-4-68-19 > 40CM-4-68-19. The sequence continues at coordinate 1,200 of VBLM01000185.1, read as the reverse complement.
GCAGATCCTCGTCGGACCGGGCGGGCAGAGCTCGGCCGCGACGCTGGTGAACACGCTCTTCACCTGGGACTTCGCGCGGCTGCTCGGGATGCTGGCGCTGGCGCTCTTCGTCTCCTCGAACCTGCTCTGGTGGTTCGAGCGCAGGAACAACGAGGAGAATTTCCCCAGGCCGTACCGGCATGGCGTGTGGGAGTCGCTGTGGTGGAGCTCGAGCGTGCTGATCACCGGCGGCTGCGAGAACAAGACGCCGACCGGCATCGGCGGGCGCATGGTCGCGGTGGTGTGGATGCTGACCGGGATCCTGCTCGTCTCGTACATCACCGCGTCGGTGACGAGCGCGATGACGGTCAAGTCGCTGACCTCGGGTATCAACGGGCCGTCCGATCTGCCGGGCCAGATCGTCGGCACCCCCGCCGGCAGCACCGCCGAGCGGTATCTCCTCGATCACAAGATCGAGACGCGGTCGTTTCCCTCGGTGGACGAGGCCTATGTGGCGCTGGCGGCGAAGCAGGTGAACGCCGTCGTCTACGACGCGCCGGTGCTGCTCTACCACGCCGCCAAGGGCGGCCAGGAGCGGGTCGTCGGCCATCGATTCGAGCGACAGAACTACGGGATCGGCCTGCAGGAAGGGAGCAAGCTGCGCAAGCCGATCAACGAGACCCTGCTCAAGCTGACCGAGACCGGGTACATCTCCGAGCTGCGGCAGAAATACTTCGGCGACACAGACTAAGCGCCAAGAGCAGGAAGAGCGCCGCGCCCGGGCCGCCCGCCGAGGTGCAGCCGACGCTGGCGGCGCCGATCGGGCCGGGGCCGGCGTCGTTGTCGAGTGAGCCGGCGTCCTCGACGTAGCCGGCGTCGGGCGTTCCCGCATCGACCCCGGCGTCGGGCGAGCCGGTCTCGCCCGGTCCGGTCATCGCCTGCAGCTGCGCCAGCGTGCCGTTGAAGTAGTTGGTGTCCACCCCGCCGTTGATGCCGGGGATGACGCCGTTGTCGGCGTTCTGCCAGAAGGTCCACTTCGTCCACGAGCTCGGGATGTTGGGGCAGCTCACGTTCCAGTTGGCGTCCCAGAGCGGCAGCAAGTTGCCGAATTGGGTCGGATTTCCGACCGTGCCGAGAAAGCGTGCGGAAGTGTAGAGAATGGTGGTCAAGCCGGTGCGGGCGTGGATCTCGTCGACGAAGTCCTGCACCTCGCTGACGTCG
>VBLM01000187.1 GCA_005879095.1 Deltaproteobacteria bacterium | reverse complement strand
CGCAGGACGAATGCGCGCTGAACCTGGTCGAGCTGCGCGCGGGGAAGGAGCCGTTCCTGCGTCTGTGGAACGACACTTCGCACCTCGGTCCCGATCCCGCGGCCACCACCCGAGCGGGAAAGTGATCGGCTTGCTGCTGGCGGGGCTTTCTGACCGTTACATTCGGCCTTCGAAGAGAAACGCCGCGTCTTCCATGCGCGCACCCGATGAATCGGCCACCGCGAACTGCCGGCGCTTGCCGGTGCTGTTGTGTGAGTACATCGACGCGCCGCCGTATTGGCCCGCCTTGTTCACCGCATAGAACCGGATGCCGAAGTTGGGCCGCCCGGCCACGTTCAGCAGCCGCTTCTCGCGCGTGGTGCGAGCGATCCGTTCCAGCGTCATCAGGCACGCGTCGCGCGGATGTTTCCCCTGGCGCATGAACTCGACCGTCAGGTGCCCGCCCGAGACGAGGATGTTGGCCTCGCCGCGGCCGGTCGAGCCCGCGCTGCCCACGTCGTTGTCAGTGAAGCAGCCGGCGCCGATGATCGGCGAGTCGCCGACCCGCCCCGGCATCTTGAAGAAGAGTCCGGAGGTGCTGGTGCATCCCGCGAGATCGCCGCGCGCATTCACCGCGCTCAGGTGGATGGTTCCGCCGCTCTTCGGCTTGCGCAGGTCGTCCCAGCCGTTCTCCTCGATGAACGCCTTGACGTCCGGGTCGTAGTGCGCCGGATCCGGTTCCAGCCACTTGTCATTGTCGGAGAGGTTCTGCTTCCAGAACAGCCACACCTTGCGCGCTTTTTCCGTCAATAAATTCTCGTTGGCGAATCCATTCACGGTTGCAAAATGGCGCGCGCCCGGGCCGACGAGGAGGATGTGATCGGTCGTCTCCATCACCAGCTTCGCCACCCTGGTCGGGTTCTTCACGCCCTCCAGCGACGCGACCGCTCCCGCGCGCGCGGTCGGGCCGTGCATGACGCAGGCGTCGAGCTGGACGACGCCCTCCTCGTTGGGGATGCCGCCGTATCCGACGGTCATGTCGGTCGGATCATCCTCGACGATGTTGACGCCCGCGATCGCCGAGTCGAGCGGATCTTCGCCGCCCATCATCCCCTTGACCGCGCGCTCGACCGCTCTGAGCCCGTTCGCCGAGGAAACCGCGACCGGCCGAGCAGTCGCTGGGGCAGCCTTCACCACGCGCGCAGCGGCGGCCGCGACGGCGGCGGTTCCGAGCAATTTCCGTCTCGAGATCGTCATTCGGAGAGCCCCAACGACGCGATGTCGCGTCCGGTGATGCCGAGCAGGTAGAGGATGGCGTCGAGGCCCATCGCGCTGATCGCGGTGTGCGCCGCCTCGCGCAGCTTGGGCTTGGCGTGAAAGGCGATGCCGTGACCGGCTTTCTGCAGCATGAGCAGATCGTTGGCGCCGTCGCCGATGGCGATCACCTGATCGAGCGGCACGCCTTCGCGATTCGATAATTCCTGCAAGATGTCCGCTTTGCGCTGGGCGTTGACGATCGCGCCGACCACATGGCCGGTCAGCTTGCCATCCGCGGAGATCTCGAGCGTGTTGCTCCAGGCGAAATCGATCCCGAGCCGTTTTTGCAAAGCCTCCGCGGCTACCGAAAATCCACCGGAGATGACTGCCGTCCGATAACCGAGCCGCTTGAGAACCCGCAGCAGCGTCTCCGCGCCTTCGGTCAACGGCAGCGCAGCGGCCAGATCGTACAGGACGCGCGCGTCGAGGCCTTTGAGGAGCGCCACGCGCTCGCGCAGGCTGTGGTCGTAATCGATCTCGCCCGTCATCGCCCGCCGCGTGATCGCCGCCACTTGTTCGCCGACACCGTGCGCCCGCGCCAGCTCGTCGATCACCTCGATGCGAATCAGCGTCGAGTCCATGTCCATCACGACCAGGCGCTTGCTCCGTCGCAACAGCGTTTCCCGCTGCAGCGCGCAGTCGAACGCGCCCTGCCCCGCGGCCGCCAGCAGCGCGCGCTTCAATTCCGCTTCCGAGGCCTCGGGGGCGAGGGAGACCGCGATCTCTACACACGCCAGCCCGCCCTCGCTGAGCCGCCGGATGTGCTCGATGTTCGCGCCGTGCGCCGCCAGCACCTCCGCGACCGACTGCAGCGCCGAGGGTCCGACCGTCCTCGCGATCACCGTCAGCGCGTAGCGCTCTCGCCGCACCTCGCCGTCCCCGGGCGCGAGCTTGCGGTACTCGAGCTGCAGGCCGAGGCCCTTGGCGGCGAAGAGCAATTGTTGAAGGAGCGGCTCTGGATTCGCCAGCTCGACGGCGAAACTGAGCGTCAACAATCCCTGCACCACCACCTGCTCGACGTCGTTCAGCCGCGCGCCGACCTGCGCGAGGATGCGCGAGAGCTGCGCGGTGATGCCGGGCGCGTCGCGGCCGGTGAAGGTGAGGATCAGCTGCTCCATCGGGCCGCGCAGTCTATCCTGTGACGGGCGATCCGCACGCGCGGCATTTGCGCGCGCCGATCGGGATCGTCTCCAGGCATTCCGGGCAGCTGCGTGTAGCGGGCGCCGGCGCCTCTTTGATGAACGCCTTGGCCAGCGCGTAGACCACCGCCGCGACGATGACGAAATCGAGCAGCCGCCCGATCAGGTCGCCGTACTTGATCGCATTCGCCCCCGAGAGCCCGACCTGCGCGTTGCGCCACTCGCCGCCGGGCAGCACGACGCCGAGGATCGGCATCAGCACGTCATCGACCAGGCCGGAGACGACCCGGCCCATCGCCGCGCCGATGATCACGCCGATGGCCAGCGCAACCGCATTCTGTTTGAGAAGGAATTCGCGAAAGCCTTTGAGCTGCGAGTTCATGTTCCGAAGTCCTTTCGGTTGTTCCGGGTACCCCTCCGTGCTATCCCCCCGCTCGATGGACCGGCCGCAGATTTCCGTCGTTATTCCGCTTTTCAACGAAGAGGACAACGTCCAGCCGCTGCTGGACGAGCTCTTCGCCGAGCTGGAAAAGCTCGGGCGGTCGTACGAGATCATCTGTATCGACGACGGCAGCCGCGACGGCACCTTCAACGAGCTGCAGCACTACGCGGCGCGGCGAGAGGAACTGCGCGTCATCCGTTTCCGTCTCAATTTTGGCCAGACGGCGGCGATGAGCGCCGGAATCGAGTCGGCGCGGGGTGACGTGATCGTGCCGATGGACGGCGATCTGCAGAATGATCCGGCGGACATCGGAAAGCTTCTGGGCCAGCTCGACGCGGGCAGCGACGTCGTCTCCGGGTGGCGGCGCGATCGGAAGGACCGCGAGTTCGGCCGCAAGCTGCCGAGCCGGATCGCCAACCGGCTGATCTCGACCATCAGCGGCGTGCGCCTGCACGATTACGGCTGCTCGCTGAAGGCCTACCGGCGCGACGTGCTGCGCGACGTCAAGCTGTACGGCGAGATGCACCGCTTCATTCCCATCTACGCGTCGTGGCAGGGCGCGCGCGTCACCGAGATGGTGGTCAAACATCGCGCGCGGCGCGCGGGCACGTCGAAATACGGCCTCTCGCGCACCTTCAAGGTGCTGCTCGATCTGATGGTGGTGAAATTCCTCGCCAGCTACGCGACCAAGCCGATCTACGTCTTCGGTGGATTCGGTTTCTTGAGCCTCGGGCTGGCGGCGGCGGCGTTCGTCTGGGCGGTCTATTACAAGCTGGCCGGTTTGAAAGATTTCGTCGAGACGCCGCTGCCGCTGGTGACGGTGATGTTCACGCTGGTGGGCGCGCTCTCGCTCCTGATGGGTCTGCTCGCCGAGCTGGTGATCCGCACGTACTACGAATCGCAGGGGAAACGTCCTTACCTGGTCGCCGAGGAGTTGAATCGGCCCCCGACCCTGAAGGGGGACACCATGGGCGCTGCGCGCCGCGATGGTGTCCCCGTCACGGTGATTCGCTGAATGTGCGGCATCTGCGGCGATGTCGATCTGGCAGCGGCGCCCGACGCCGAGGGGGTGCGGCGCGCGGCGCGGGCGTTGGCGCACCGCGGACCGGACGCGGAAGGATTTTTCATCGAGGGCGCAGCGGCGTTCGGGCATCGGCGGTTGTCGATCCTCGATCTCTCGACCGGCGACCAGCCGATGACGCGCGACGGCGTCACGCTGATTTTCAACGGCGAGGCGTACGACTTCGCGCCGCTGCGCGACGAGCTGCGCGGGCTGGGACATCCATTCACCACGCGCAGCGACACCGAGGTCGTGCTGCGTGCCTACCTGCAATGGGGCGAGGAATTTGCCGGGCACGTCCACGGAATGTTCGCGCTTGCGCTCTGGGACTCGCGCGCGCGCAAGCTGGTGCTGGCGCGCGATCGGCTGGGCAAGAAGCCGATCTACTATTTTGTACAAAACGGCCGGTGCATCTTCGCTTCCGAATTGAAAGCGCTGGCCGCGCATGCAGGCGTACCGCGTGCGCTCGATCCGGAAGCGCTGGTGCAGTACCTCGCCAACGAATACGTGCCGGCGCCGTTATCGATTTACAAATCGATTCGCAAATTACCGGCCGCAAATCTCGCAGTCCTGGACGACCGCGGATTCCGTCTGCGGCGGTACTGGGAGCTGCCGGCGCCGGAGGCCAGTGCGCCGCCCGATGCCGCCCGGCAGCTCCTGGAATTGCTCGATCGCGCCGTCGCCAAGCGGCTGGTCGCCGACGTGCCGGTGGGCGTCTTTCTCTCCGG
>VBLM01000788.1 GCA_005879095.1 Deltaproteobacteria bacterium | reverse complement strand
ACACCGATGAAAAGACAGCGATTTCCGCCGCAAACCGGGTCTTGCGCGTAGTCGACACGACGCCTGCCGCCGCCGCGAAAGCCCCATCTCCCACGCCGCCGGCGAAGGCCAAGGCGGAGAGCAACGAGACCGCCATACCGGCCCAGCACTAGGACGGCGTCGGGCATTCGTCCGGTTTGCACCGCCCCCCGGCTGGCGCGTACCCTGTCGCTTCGACATGTCGGGGACATGATGGCCGCGCCGCAGGCGCGCCTTCGTGTCCCCCGGTCACGCCGGAGGATACCTGTGCTGTCGGGCAAGAATCCCCTCCTCATCGCTCTCGCGCTGGGCCTGATGGCCTTCCTCATCGCCTGGTCGGCGATGAAGGCGAAGGAGAAGCGGGTCAAGGACAAGTGGCAGACGGTCAACATCCTCTGCGCCAAGGTCGACATCCCCGAGGGTACCGAGCTCGACGCGGACATGATCGCGGTCAAGGAGATGCCGACGCAGTTCGTCACCGAGTCGTTCATCAAGGTCGACGAGGATGGCTCGCTCAAGCAGGACAGCCCGGTCGGACAGCGGGTGATGGTGCCTCTGAAGGCCGGCGACCCGATCCTGGTCAGCCACTTCGAATCGGCTCGCGAGGCCGATTTCTCGACGATGATCAACCCCAAGGGCCGCGCGGTCACCATCGACGTGCAGGAGAAGACGGCGGTGGGCCTGTGGGTGCGGCCGAACGACCACGTCGACGTGATCGGCAGCTTCCGCGACAACGAGTCGCAGCAGACGAAGACCGTGACGCTCCTGCAGAACGTCGTCGTGCTGGCGACCGGCCGCATCACCGCCAACACGACCTACGTGCCCGACGAGGACAAGAAGTTCCAGACCGTCACGCTGCTGGTCCTGCCGGAAGAGGCCGAGATCCTCACGCTCGCGCAGGAGCTCGGCAGCCTGACATTGCTGCTTCGGAACCCGGACGACCTCGACTACGAAGAGAAGCGGCTGGTGGTCGATCAGAAGACGCTGATGACCGGTGAGCGCGCCGGCGAGCTGCAGCAGAAGCGCTACAAGACCATCCAGATCATCCGCGGAAACAAGAGCACGACCAACGAGAGCACCGGCGTCGCGGCGAAGTCGGAGTAGCCGATGGCAGCCTCCCTCGTCGGTCTGTTCGGCGGCACGGCGATCTTCTTCCTCGCCTTTCTCGCCCTGGACGTGCTGCAGAAGGCGTTCGAGCAGTACAAGCTGCGCTACGTCACCAAGTCGATGAACGACTTGAGCGACATGTTCCTCTTCATCGAGCCGGGGCAGATCATCGTCCTCAACCTGGCGGCGCTGCTCGTCTTCGCCGGCGTCGGGTACTGGCTGGGCGGCGCGTTCTTCGCCAGCATCGCGGCGGTCGGCGGCTTCTTCGCCCCGGCGGGCGCAGTCCGCTACTACCGCGTGCGCCGCATCAAGCTCTTCAACACGCAGCTGACCGAAGCGCTGCAGCAGATGGCGAATGCGTTACGTGCAGGTCTCACCTTTCAGCAGGCGATGGACCAGATCGGCCGTGAGTCGCCCGCGCCGCTGCGGCAGGAGTTCGGCCTCTTCACGAAGGAAGTGAGACTGGGTGTGCCGCTCGAGGAAGCGCTGGTCAACATGGCCAACCGGGTCGGCTCCGAGGACCTCGAGCTGGTCGCGACCTCGACCAACATCGCGCGCCAACTCGGCGGAAACATGGCGGAAATGTTCGAGACCATCGCCGCCACCATCCGCGAGCGGTTCCGGCTCGAAGGGAAGATCCAGGCGCTCACCAGCCAGGGCAAGCTGCAGGGCTGGATCGTCGCCAGCCTTCCGCTCTGGATCGGGCTCTTCTTCAACTGGTACCGCCCCGATCTGATGGAGCCGATGTTCGAGAATGCCTACGGCTACATCCTGTTCAGCGTCATCCTCCTGCTCGAAACCATCGGCTTCCTCCTCATCCGCCGCATCGTGGCCATCGACGTATGACCGACCTTCTGCCAGACGCGCTGCAGCTCGTCGCCGCCCTCTTCGCGGCGGGTTTCGTCGTCGCGCTGGCGCTGGCGGGGTACGAGTTCTACCTGAAGCTCTACCAGCGGTACCTCGCCCAACTCGGTGACGCGGATGCGCTGCTGGTCGCCGGTGGGCAGCCGCAGGGCGGGACGTTCCAGGCGCTGCGCGGGACGGTGGTGCAGTTCCTCGCGGTGATGAACGAGCGCTGGATCCCGGAAAAGCGCCTCGAGCAGATCGAGAACCAGCTGCGGCGCGCGGGAAAGCCGCTCGAGCTCAAGGCCACCGAGATCGTCGCGTTCATGCAGTTGTCGGCGGTCGTGTTTCTCGCGATCGGCATCTTCTGCGCGTTCTGGCTCGATTTCAGCGTCTTCTATTCGCTCATCTTCGCGGCGTTCGGCGCGACATACCCGCTGATCTGGCTGCGCGACAAGGTCCGCGCCCGCCACTTCGCCATCACCCGGGCGCTGCCGTACAACCTCGATCTCCTTACGCTTTCTGTGGAAGCCGGCCTCGACTTCGCGGCCGCGCTCGGCAAGGTGGTCGAGAAGGGCCGCAAGGGGCCTTTGAGCGACGAGCTGTCGATCACCTTGAAAGAGCTGAAGCTGGGAAAGACCCGCGAGGAGGCGCTGCGCAACCTCGCCGCGCGGGTCGAGCTGCAGACGCTGACCAGCTTCGTCCACGCGCTGATCCAGGCCGACAAGATGGGCACGCCGCTGGGAAAGATACTGCGTATACTTTCCACGCAAATGCGCATCGAACGGACGCAGCGGGCGGAAAAACTGGCCAACGAGGCGCCGGTCAAGCTGCTGCTGCCGCTGATCGGGTTCATCTTTCCGACCATCTTCATCATGCTCTTCGGGCCGATCGCCTATCAGGTCTTTTTCGGGGGTAATTTCTGATGGCCTTCGTGCCCACCATTGCCGAGGGCAAGGGCCGCGGGCAGAAGTTCCAGTTCGAGACCGACGCGGTCACCATCGGGCGCGGCGCGGAAAACGACGTGGTGCTCAACGATGCCGGCGTCTCGCGCACGCATGCCCGGATCGAGCGCCAGGGCGCGGCCTGGATGCTGCTCGACAACGGCTCCGCCAACGGCACCGAGCTGAATGGCGCCGTGATCCAGAAGCCGATCGCGCTGCGGGCCGGCGACCGCATCGGCGTGGGGCCGGTG
>VBLM01000787.1 GCA_005879095.1 Deltaproteobacteria bacterium | reverse complement strand
AGCGCGGCGGCAGAATTACCTGGAATGGATTTTGACGCGCGATTCGCACGTCAAGGAAGTCAAGCTGTTCAATCTCGGGCCGCTCGTCCTGCAGCGGTATCGCGCGCTGTTCGAGAAGTTCTACGCGGAGGATCGCTCGCTCGCGCTGCGCAAAGGCGTGGCCGGCCTCGCGCTCGGATTGCTCTCGTTGATCGCGTTCTACGGCGCGTATGCGTTCATGGCGGTGCGGGCCGCGCTCGGCGCGATCACGCTCGGCGATCTGACGCTGTATCTGTCCGTCTTTCGCCAGGGGCAGACTTCGATCCAGTCGGCGCTCGCGTCGGTCGGCAGCCTCTACGAAGATGGTCTCTTCATGTCGAACCTCTTCGCCTATCTCGACATCGGGACCGGCGGAGAGCTGCCGCGCCGGGAGCCGCCGCTGAGCGCGCCGCACGCGCGGTCGCAGGAGATCGAATTCCGCGACGTCTCGTTCCGCTATCCAGGGACCGAGAAGTGGGTGCTGCGCGGCGTCTCGTTGAAGCTGGTGGCGGGCGAGAAGATGGCGCTGGTCGGCGAGAACGGCGCCGGCAAGTCGACGTTGATCAAGTTGCTGATGCGGTTGTACGACCCGAGCGAAGGCGCGATCTTCTACGGCGGCGTCGACCTGCGCGACATGGATGCGCGCGACCTGCGCGATCGGATCGGCGTGCTCTTCCAGGATTTCGTCCGCTATCAGTGGACGGCACGGGAGAACGTCGGCGTCGGCTGGGTGCCGTCGCTCGACGATCGCGCGCGCATCGAGCGGGCGGTGGACGACGGCGGTGCGCGTTCGCTGATCGAGCAACTGCCGCAGAAGCTCGACACCATGCTCGGCGGGTGGTTCGAAGAGGGGCACGAGCTGTCGGGCGGGCAGTGGCAAAAGATCGCGCTCGCGCGCGCGTTCATGCGCGACAGCGAGGTCCTCGTCCTCGACGAGCCGACCGCCGCGCTCGACGCGGAAGCCGAGCACGAGCTGTTCGTCAAGCTGCAGCAGCTGGCGGCGGAGCGGACGGCGATTCTGATCTCGCACCGCTTCTCGACGGTGCGCCGCGCCGATCGGATCGCCGTGATTCGCGAGGGCCGGGTCGAGGAGCTCGGCACGCACGCGGAATTGCTCGCGCACAACGGCCGCTACGCGCACCTCTTCCGGCTGCAGGCCTCAGGCTACGTCAGTTAGGGCCCGCTCCAGCACTGCGAGCCCCTCGTCGACCTGTGCCAGCTCGACCGTCAGCGGCACGAGGAAGCGGAGCACGTTTCCGTACGTGCCGGCCGGAAGGATGAGCAGGCCGCGGCTGCGCGCGAGGTTGACCGCCTTGCCCGTCTCTTCCGTCGCGGGAACGCGCGTCTCGCGATCCTTGACCAGCTCGATGGCCATCATCGCGCCGAGGCCGCGGACGTCGCCGACCAGCGGCTGGCGCTCGCGCAGCGACTCGAGCCGGTTGCGCAGGTGCTCCCCGAGCCGCTGCGCTCTTTCGGCGAGCTTCTCGCGCTCCATGATCTCGATCGCTACCAGCGCCGCCGCGCACGCAACCGGATTTCCGGCGTACGTCCCGCCGAGCGCGCCCGGTTCGGCGGCGTCCATGATGTCCGTCCGGCCGACGACCGCGGCGAGCGGCAGGCCGCCGGCGAGCGACTTCGCCATGCAGACCAGGTCGGCCTGCACTTTCGTGTGCTCGATGGCGAACATGCGGCCGGTTCGGCAGAAGCCGGACTGCACCTCGTCGATCACCAGCGCGATGCCGTGCTTTTGCGTCTCTTCGCGGAGGAATTCGAGGTAGCCGGGCGGCGGCACGAGGAAGCCGCCTTCGCCGAGGACCGGCTCGATGATCAGGCACGCGACCTGCTCGGGCGCGACGACGGTGCGGAAGAATTCGGCGAGCCGCATGCGCGCGGCGGCGAGCGCGTCCGCCGGTGTCAGACCCCACCTGTAGAAGGTTGGATAGGGGAGCCGGTAGACCTCAGGAAGGAAGGGACCCATGCCGAACTTGTAAGGACGCGCGCGGCTGGTGAAGGAGAGGGCGCCCAGCGAGCGGCCGTGGAAGGCGTGCTCGAAGCAGACCACGGCGCTGCGGCCGCTGGCGACGCGGGACAGCTTGACGGCGTTTTCCACTGCCTCGGTGCCGGTGGTGACGAGGAACGCCTTCCGCGGCCCGTTTATCGGTGCGATGGCGCACAGCTTCTCGGCCAGCGCGACATAGGGTTCGTAGCCCGTGACCTGGATGGCGGTGTGCGTGAGGCGCGCTACCTGATCGGAGACTGCTTTGGCGATCTCCGGCCGGGCGTGGCCGACGTTGAGCGCGCCGATGCCGCCGGTGAAGTCGAGGAGCCGGTTTCCGTCGACGTCGGTGACGGCTGCGCCTTCGCCGCGCTCGAGGAAGACCGGGTGCAGCGTGGTGAGGCCGCGCGCCACCGCAGCCTTGCGCCGTTCCCAGAGGGCGAGGCTGCGCGGGCCCGGGATTTCCGTCTTGAGGTGAATGGTCGCCATGTAGGGCGAAGTACCACAAAAAAGCCCTCAGGCTTCAGGCGAGCTCGCCGTGGGCGAGGTGGTGCTCGACTTCCAGGACGGCGGCGCCTTCGGACGCGATCGCCTGTTCGTAGTGCTGTTTCGCCTTCTGCGGGTCTTTCAGCGCGGCCCAGAAATGGGCCGAGGCGAGCCTGCGCGCTTCGAGGTCGGGATCGTTGTAACCCTCCTCGAGGAAACTGGTCTCGTCGATATAGCCGAGCAGGAATCCGGCGACCGGCCCGGGCCAGATTCGCTGGATTTTCGGCTTCCAGCCTTTGCTGAGGAGACGCGTTCCGCGCAGGACATATCGCTCGTCCCCGATGCGCTTGCCGGCGTAGATCAGCAGCGCGGGGGGCTTCACGCGGCTGGCCGGGCCCTCGTAAGGCGCGTCGAGGGCGGCGAGCCAGCGCTCGACGGCGGGCTCGCGCTCGCCCGCCAGCCAGCGCGCGGCGCCGGCCAGCTCCAGCAGGGTGCCACTCTGCGCCGCATCGGGCGCCTCCTCGAACGTTCGCGCCGCTTGCGGCCACCGCTTGAGCTCGAGCAGCGCGAGGCCGCGCCAGAGCGGGTGATCGTCGTGAGCCAACTCTTCGAAGCGGCCCTCTTCCAGCAATTGCCGTGGGTCGTCCATCGGGCGGGAA
>VBLM01000188.1 GCA_005879095.1 Deltaproteobacteria bacterium | reverse complement strand
CGCGCGAGGTTGCCGAGCGTTACGAAAAAGAGCTGGCAGATCTTTTCCTCTGCGCGACCGTTAGCCTCCAGCCGGGCGAGGTCGCGGCCGCCGAAGTGCGCAAGAGCCCGCACAGGTCTTGCGAGCGATGCTGGCGGGCGCTGCCGGACGTCGATGTTTCAGGCCTGTGCGCGCGGTGCCGCAGGGCGGTCGAGGAGTCGTGATGCTTTCGAAGTGGAAGCTGTTGGCATTGATCGCGGGTGTCTGGTTCGTCGCCGACCAGGTGACCAAGTACCTGGCCGTCGAGCACCTGACCGCCGCCTTCACTGCCGCCCGCGCTCATACCTTCGGCGAGAAATTGCACGCGTTCGTCGCGCAGAAGGACCTCCTCGAGCGCGGTCTCGCCGATCCGATCCCGGTGACGGTCGCGCCCTTCTGGCAGCACCGCTACACGCAGAACCGCGGCGCGGCCTGGGGCGTGCTGGCGGGCGCCGGAGAGAAATTCCGCGTGCCGTTCTTCTACCTGGTCAGCCTGGTCGCGGTGATCTTCATCTTTTCCTATTATCGAAAACTATCGAACAACCAGCGCTACCTGCAAGTCGCGCTCGCGTTGGTGCTGGGCGGCGCCGTCGGCAACGCGCTCGACCGCCTGCTGCGCGGATACGTGATCGATTTCATCGACTGGCACTGGTTCGACCCGAACTGGATGCACCCGTCTCTGCATTGGCCGACCTTCAACGTCGCCGACAGCGGAATCACAGTCGGCCTCGCGATGTTGTTCGCAGAGATGCTTTTCGTCAAAAAGCCGAAGACGGCAAAGGCCTGAGATGCTTCCCGTGCTGATCACCATCACCATTCCGACTGCCCTGGGTATCCCTGCCTGGTTGCTGGTTTCGCTGATCTCGGGCGGCTGGCAGTGGCGCTCGGCGCGCGCCGCGGGCATCCCGTCGAAGGATGCGTTCAAGACGCTCGCCACCTGGACCGCCGGCAGCGCCGCGGTGCTCTGGGTCGCAGTCAAGCTGCTCGGCGGTCAAAACATCCTCTCCCTCGATCGGCCGCTCGCGATCCCCATCCACACCTACGGCGTGCTGGTGGCGGGTGGCTTCCTCGTGGCGATGACACTCGCCGCGCGGACCGCGGAACGCAATGGACTCGACAAGGACAAGGTCCTCGATCTCTCCTTCGGCATCCTCGTCGCCGCGATGGTCGGCTCGCGGCTGCTCTTCATCCTCGTCAACTGGGACGAGTACGCCCACGATCTGGCCGGCATCTTCGAATTCTGGAAGGGCGGCCTCGTCTTCTACGGCGGCTTCATCGGCGCGGTCGCGTTTTCGGTCTGGTACATGCGCAAGCACCAGATGCGCTTCTTCGAGTACGCGGACGTGATGGGACCGACGGTCGCGATCGGGCAGGCGCTCGGCTGTCTAGGCTGCTTCTCCGCCGGCTGCTGCTGGGGCAGCGCGTGCGACGCGCACTACTTTTTCGCCGCGCGCTTCCCGCAAGAGTCGCTCGCCTACCAGTCGCAGGCGCTCGGGTGCGCGCTCATCTTCCTTTTCCTCACCTGGTGGCGCTCGCGCAAACGCTTCCACGGCGAGCTGCTGGCGCTCTACTTGATGCTCTACGCGCCCCTGCGCGCGCTGGTCGAGACCTTCCGGGGTGACGAGGAGCGCGGCCGCGTCTTCAACTTCCTCGGCAGCTGGGCGCGGCACGCGTGGTGGAACCTCTCGACCAGCGAGCTGATCAGCGTCGGCATCTTCGCCGCGGGTGTGGCGATCTACGTCGTACGGAGCCGTCGCACGGCTGCTGTCGAGTCGGCGGTACTGGCCTGATCTTCTGATAGACTTGCCCCGTGGCAGCTCCGAGCGGCACACAACAGCTTCCTCAGGAGAAGTTCGCCGAGGACCTCGACGAGCTCGAGGAATCCATCACGGCTTTGCAGGTACTTTACGAGAAGTATTTCCTCGGCATCGACCGCCGCCCGCCGGACCATGAGCGCAAGCGCGTCTCGACGAAGATTCGCGAGATGAAGGAGCAGATGATCCGGAACACCGCGTTGAAGTTCCGAATCAACACGATGTTCGCCAAGCTGCTCTCGTTCGAACGGATGTGGGACCGCACGCTGCGAGAGATCGAGGACGGCACGTACAAGCGCGACGTCTTCAAGGCCAAGCTGCACATGAAGGAGCGGTCGGCGCCAAAACAGACGGTGGCCGCCGCGCCCCAGGCGCCGCCGGAGATCTCGGAAGACAAGCTGCGTCGCCTCTATGACACCTACCTTGTCGCACGTCAGCGCTGCGGCGAGCCGACCGACGGCATCTCGTACGAATCGGTCGCTTCCCGCATCCGCGCCCAGGTGCCGCAGCTGATGGAGAAGCACAAGGCCAAAAACATCGAATTCAAAGTCGTCATCAAGTCCGGCAAAGCCATTCTCAAAGCAATTCCGCACGCTTAGTCGCGGCCGCCGAAGGCGACTACGCTTCTAGCGTTTCGAGTCAGCCACCGGACAGCGGGACTTGCCGGGCGGGCGGATGGTTGCCACCCTTTCGCGAGCAGGACGTGGAGGGGGGGCGGGGATGCGGGGGATTCTCTTGTTGACGATGGTGTTGGCGGCCTGCAGCGTACAGGCGCCGCGGCGGACGCCGTCGGAAGCGATGGAACGGTCGGCGCGGATCCTCCGGCAGCTCGATCGGCTCGAAGCCGACCTGCACGAAAGCGACAGCGAGACGCAGACCTATGCCGAGCTGGTCCAGCGCCACGCCCGCGCGCAGGAGATCGCCTGCAAGGTGACCGACGAGCACGTCTCCGAGATCCACCGGCTCGCGGTCGCGCAGGAAGAGAAGCTGCAGCAGAAGCGGCAGAGCCGGCAGCACCGGAAGAAGGCGATCGCGCAGCTCCGGGCTGGTTACTCGAAGAGCTGATCGACCGGGACCATCACCACGTCGGCGTCGCCGTGCGCGCCGAGCGGAAACGAAGCCATCGCCTTGTCCACCGCCAGTTGCTCCGCGGGCTTGTCGGGTGTCTTGCCGGTCGCGTCGCGCTGGTACTGGATCGGCGTCGGCTCGCCGGACAGGATGATTTTGCGCACCGAGGCCATGTCCTTGCCGGCCATCACGATCTCGAGCTTCGACGGATCGACCCACTTGCGCCACGCCGCGTTCACCTGCTCGACGGTCACGTTGCGCAGCGAAGCGCGCCAGGTGCCGAGAAAATTCGACACACCGTAGAACGCATCATCCAGCGCGTACCCGAGCTTGCGCGCGTCGGTCTGATCGAAAAGGAGGATGTACCCGTCGAGGAAGCCCTTGCCCTTCTCGACCTCCTGCGCCGTGAACGGCTCCTCTTTCAACGACCTTGACAGCTCGTACAGCGCGGCCCGCACCGCGAA
Organism: Deltaproteobacteria bacterium; assembly: GCA_005879095.1. Classification (GTDB taxonomy): domain Bacteria; phylum Myxococcota; class Myxococcia; order Myxococcales; family 40CM-4-68-19; genus 40CM-4-68-19. The sequence goes on along the minus strand of VBLM01000188.1, from coordinate 6,350 downwards.
GAGCCGGTTGTCGTCGCGCACCGGCCGCAGCCAGACGGTGAAGTCCTGCTGCCGCCGCGGCCGGCCGGTCTGCGCCGTCGCCGCGTCGCCGCCCTCCTGCTCGAAGTGCTCCGCGTACGCATAGTCTCCGTAGTTGAGGCCGCGCATCTCGCGCAGCCGCTGCATCAGGCGGCCGTTGAACTGCCGGTGCTCGCCCATCGCGTCGCGGGCGATCGAGAGCGCCGCCCAGTCGGGGTCCTTGTGCGAAAGCGCCCACGGCATGCCCATCGAGATCGCGGTCGAATCGGCGTTCTTCTCCACCAGCAAGAAGCGCGGCCCGTGCGGATGCGCCTGTGGAACGGCGGGCGGCGGCTCGGACTTCGGCGGCAGCGCCGAGAGCGTCTGCGCGACGTCCTCGCCGAGATGCGGCGGATACCCGCCCGCGACGCCGATCGTCAGCCGGTCGGCCGTGAAGACGCGCGCCGCGTGCGCTTGCAGATCGGCGATCGTCATCGACTTGAGATCGGAGAGGTGGCCGAGCGTCAGCCGCCCGTACGGGTGATCGCGATACATCAGCTCGCTCAGCGACTCCTTGCCGAGATTCTCGTCGTCGCCCTGCCGCAGCCGCTTTTCGACGTCGTTCACCGCCGCCTCGCGCAGCCGCTTGAACTCCTGCGGGTCCCAGCGCGGATGCAAGAGCACGTCGGTGACGATGGGCAGGAACTTCGCCAGATTGTCGCGGTGCACGCGGGCGATGAAGGTGGTCTGTTCCTTGTCGACCCGCACTCCGAGGTCGGCAGCGAGCGGGAAGAGCGCGTTGAGCAGCGACTTCGCATCGAGCGCCTGGGTGCCGCCCTCCGCCATCACCCGCGCGGTCAGTACCGTGAGGCCGGCCTTGCCCGGCGGGTCGTCGACGGCGCCGGAGCGGAAGCGCAGCTCGATGTCGACGATGGCTTGCGTGGTCAGCGGCAGTACGAGAAGGCCGGCGCCCGACGGAAGCTGTGTGATGGTCGGAGCCGGCCGCTCTGCCTCCTTTAATGCAGGTGCTGGTGCCTGTGCGGGCTTTGCAGTAGGGGCAGGCGCAGGCGCTGGTGGAGAGGCGGACGCGACGACGCCGGCGTCAGTGTGCGTCCGCTGCGCCTCCGCGGAGGCGTCCGATGCCTTGCGAACGCGCTCCTGTTGCTGCGCGCAGGCGAAAGCGATTCCGACGGCAGCGGCGACGACGAGAAGGCGCTTCATCTCGCACCTCCCGTCGCCAGCGTGACCGTGGTTCGATTCGCGTCCAGCAAGTACTTCTTCGCGAACGTCTGCAGATCGCCCGGCTTGAGCGAAGCGAGCGCCTCGAACTCCTTGTTGAGGAAGTCGACGTCTCCCGTCAGCGTCGTGTTCAAGACCAGCGAGAGCGCGACCGAATCCGCCTTGTTGAGCTGCATGATGTTCGAATACTTGAGGTTCGATCGAACCGCGTCCATCCGCTTCGCATCCACCCTGCCGCCAGCCAGCGCCTTGATCTCCGCCAGCACCGCCGACTCGATGACCTTGAGGTTCTTCGCATCCTTCACCCGCAGAAGGACGCCGAACAGATACGGATCGCGGTGATCGCCGTACGTCGCGTCCATCGAATCGACCAGCTGCCTCCCGAGCACCAGCGATTGATAGAGCGGGCTGGTCGGCCCGAAGAGATACGCGTTCATGAGATTCTGCGTCGCCGCCAGCTTGAGGTCGTCGTCCGCGCCCGGCGCGTGCCAGGCGATCCACAGCCGCGGCAGCGTCGGCTTGTCCCAGACGACCTGCCCGCGCCGCGCCTGCGTCTGCTTCGGCTCGGCCGGGATCGGCGCCGTCTCGACTTTGCCGGTCCAGTCGCCGTACGCCTTCTCGATCATCGCCAGCGTCCCGGCCTTGTCGAAGTCGCCGACGACGAAGATGATCGCGTCGTCCGGCGTGTAGTAGCGGCGGAAGAATTCGCGCGAATACTCGTACCCGGCCGGCATGTTCTTGATGTCCTCGAGATAGCCGATCACCGTGTGCCGGTAGGTGTGCGTGGTGTACGCGGTCTCCATCATCTTCTCGTAGAGCTTCTGCTCCGGATCGGAAGCCGACTTGAGGTACTCGCCGAGGATGGCGCCGGCCTCGGTGCGGAAGGCGGCTTCCGAATAGTCGAGGTTGCGGAAGCGATCGGCCTCGTATTCGATGATCGTCGGCAGCGCCTTCGACGGTCCGTAGAGGTGGTAGACGGTGAGATCGTTGTCGGTGAAGGCGTTGGTGCTGAGGCCCAGGTGCTCGAAGAAATGCGCGTAGCCGGAACGGCCTTTCTCGACCTCGTTGCGGCTGCCGACGCGCATCAGGGTGTAATACGCGACCAGGCCGGGCGAGTCGTAGGTGACGAACGCGACGCGCAGGCCGTTGGGCAGCGTGTGCATCTCGACGGGAAACGGAAACGCTTTGGCTTCCGCGGGCGCCGCGACCAGCGCGGCCAGCAGGAATGGCAGCATGGGGCCGCGCACTCTAGCGAAGTCGTTTACGGTTGCAAGACGGGTTTGTCGGCGTCGCCGGACCAGAGCGCGAAACGGTGCTTGCCGGCGGTCTTGGCTTCGTACATGGCGCCGTCCGCGCGCTGGAGGAGAAGCTCCGGCTCCTCGGGCGCATGCTCGAACCAGGCCATTCCCACGCTGGCGCCGAGGTCGAGGCCGGGATAGCGATCGCCGAGCGCGCGCACACGAGCGAGCAGCCGCTGCGCGAGCGGCTCGACCGCGATCCGTTTGGCGTCGGCGAAGAGGACGGCGAACTCGTCGCCGCCGAGCCGCGCCGCCACGTCGCTCGCCCGCACCGTGTCCTTGATGGCGTGCGAAATGTGCTTGAGGAACTCGTCGCCCTCGGCGTGGCCGCGCTCGTCGTTCAGGTTCTTGAAGTTGTCGACGTCGAGGTACGCGATGCAGACCGGCGTCGCATTGCGCCGCGCACGGGCCAGCTCGTCGGTCAGCCGCTCGAGGAAGGCGCGCCGGTTGGGCAGGCCGGTGAGCGGATCGGTGCGCGCCAGCCGTTCCGCTCCGGTGAGCAGCTCGGCAAGGCGCGCGTTCACTTCCTTGAGCCGCTTCCGGTCCTCGCGGATGCGGACCACCATCGCGGCCATCGCCACCAGCATCACCAGGCGCGACATCGAGTTCCACATCAGATCCCGGGTCGGCTCGCCGCGGTGGCCCCACGCTTCGGCTTCGAACCAGGCCAGGCCAGCGGTGAGACCGGCGAGCAGCGCCGGGCCGCGGCGGTGACGTAGTCGAGGAGGCCCACCACCGCGATTGCGGCGACGATCAAGAGCGCGATGGCGGTTCGCCACATCATTTGACCGCGGTCCACACCGGAACTTGCCACAGCGCGTAGCCGCGCGGGTCGCGGACGCAGTCGATCATCTCGCGCCAGCGCTGCTCGACTTCCTGCCGTGGCGTTCTGGTGTACTCGACGATCGAGTCGGTGTAGCCGTCGCGCCACGCTTCCCAGATTCTCGCGAAAGTCTCTCTCGCTACCCTGAGCGTGTCGACGACGACGTAATCGACGGCGATGTCTTTCATCCCGAGGTCGTGGAGGTACGTGTACGTCTTGCGGCCGACGTAGAGATCGCAGCCGATGGCTTTTCCAAAGAGGTGCGGGATGCGCTGCCAGAAGCCGTCGGAGTCGAGCTCCGTCGGGTGGCACCAGAGCATGCCGTAGTCTTCGGAGATGACGTGCATGCGGCCGTTCGGCTTCAGCACGCGCTGCATTTCGGCGAGCACTTTCTTCGCGTCCGGCACGGCTTGCGTGAGATGGCGGCAGACGGCGAGATCGAACGATTCGTCTTCGAAGGGCAACGCGAGCGCATCCGCTCTCCGGAAGGTTGCTTCGGGAAGCTTCTGCCGCGCTTTTTCCAGGTGCGGCTCCTCGAGATCGATGCCGGTCAAGGTCGCCTCGGGAAAGAGCTCGGCGAGTCTTTTCGTGATCTCGCCGGTGCCGCAGCCGACGTCGAGGACATGCTTCGGCGGCGGTCTGCTGTTTCGTTCGAAGATGGGCCGCTCCTGCGGCCAGATGGCCTCCGCCTGCGCGGCGAGGTTGCGCACCATCGACTCGTCGGCCATCTCTCTCGCCTGCGGACTGCTCGGGTTCATGGGCTTGCAGACTAACGTGATTGTGGTCTTGTTGCCGCCGTGGACGACCGCGAGCTCGCGGCCGCGTGCGCGGCGGGCGACCACGCTCCGAGATCGACGATCTCCGTCAGGAAGTGTGGGTCCGTCTGCTCTCCCGGAACGGCGCGGCCCTTCGTGGTTTCCGGGCCGATCACCCAGGCGCGCTGCGGCTCTTTCTCGGCCGGGTGGCGCGCTCGGTCGCCGTCGACCACGGCCGCTCGCGCCGTCCGGTTGACGAGGTGCCCCTGGACCTGCCCGATCCCACGGCCGGTCCCGACTCGACCCTGCGCGCCCGGCGTCTCGTGTCCGCGCTCGATCGGGCCGTGTCAGAGAGCGAGCACCCGGCGCGCGACCGCGACATCCTCCGCCTGCATTTCGAGGAGGGCCACACGCCGACCGAGATCGCCGAGATGGGCCTCGGCCTGTCCGTCCGCGGCGTCGAAGCCGTCCTCCGCCGCGCCCGCGACCGCCTCCGCGAGCTGCTCGAAGAGCCTTGACGGACGGGTGCTGGCCACGGCATACAGTCCGCCCCCGGTACGCCCAGGTAGCTCAGTCGGCAGAGCAGGGGACTGAAAATCCCCGTGTCGGTGGTTCGATTCCGCCCCTGGGCACCAATTCCGCAGGGTTAGCAATTCCAGCGCGTCCAGCCTGTCTGGAAATTCCGTCGATTTCGGTTTCGACTGATGCATGAGCGATGCAGTCCGGAAGAGCCACGCGCGCGCGCAAGAGGCGCCGCCCCGTCCAGGAGCCTGTCGTCGCACGGTGTGAAATAACCGCGGCCTTCGGACGAATGGTCCTGGATGCCGATGCCGGCGTCCCGCGCACGCAAGTCCCTCCGCACGGTCGCGGTCGTCGCGGCGTGGGGCTGGACGCTGCTCGCGGGCGGCGGCGGACTCCTCCTCCTGCTCCGGCTCGGACCCTGGCCGCTCACGAACGGCTGGTTTGCGATGTTCTCGGGGATCGCCGCTTGCCCGCTGCTGCCGGCGCTCCTGCGGAGGGCGCTGCGCGTCGAGGTGCGCTGGCCGGTCCTCCTCGCCATCGCCGCGACGATCATGATCGCCGGGCGCATCACCGTGGCCGTCCAGGGCCCGCGCCCGCCGCGGCCGCCCGCGACGAGCGGCCCCTGGAGCTGGTGGTTGCTGGAGTGAGCTCGATGCGAGATCCGCGATCGCGATCGCCGCAACCGTGAGCCGCGAGGAGTACGGCGATCGAACGGTCCGCCCTGTGCAGGTCCGGTCCGCTCGATATGTCCAGCCTTGACGGCGAAGATCCATGCCGGCGACACGACGATGGGGAAGCCGGCTGCGAGCGCCACCACGACGTAGGACAAGACCTCTTCCGGCCAGTGCAGCCCGTGCATGTGGCGGCCGGTCCTCACAGGCTGTCGTTGACGGTCACGGACTCCGAAGGGCAGGACGTTACCGCGCCCGATGTGGGCATCTCGGTATCCGGCGGCGCGGGGCTGACCGTCGCCATCACCGCTCCGAATCCCGGGGACACGGTGAGTGGCACGAACTGGGTGATCGTGTGGCCGGGCGGGGCGCAGGGAACGCCCATCTGCACGGTGAAAGTGGACGGGGTGCAAGTGGCGCAGCAGCCCTGCGCTGATTCGCCGACCTCGATTCCCTGGAACACGACGGTGGTGTCGAATGGCGCGCACACGATCTCGATCATCATCACGGACGCCAACAGCCGGACGGGAACGGCGAGCGTCGGAGTGACCGTGGCGAACTGACCCGCCGCACCCATGCCACGGTCGGATCCTGGTCACCAAGGATACGGTCGTGGTGAAGTATCAAGTGGGGCGAAGGAGGTGCCGATGCGCCGGATCGCACGAGTGCTCGCGGGCGTGAACGCGGTCTACCAAGGGCTGGCCGGAATCCTCTGTATCGCCAGCCCGCCGCTCGCCGCCGGGGCCTTCAAGATCGGCGAGCCGTCGCCGGTGGTGGCAGCGCTGATCCGGATCGCCGGAGGCCTCCTGGTTGGCAATGCGCTCTGGCTTGGGCTGCTCGCCCGAGCGCCGGAGGCCCATCCGCTGCTGGCGCCGTTGGTGATCGCGGGTAGCGCCCTCAACCTTACCGCCGACGCAGCAATCATCTTCGCGAGCGACATGCGTTTTGACCAACTTGGCGCGGGGATGGTGCTGCAGTTGCTGCTCGTGGCTGCGCTGGCAGCGGCTCTCTTTTCCGGCGCATTGCGCGCCGCCCACCCCGGGCC
>VBLM01000181.1 GCA_005879095.1 Deltaproteobacteria bacterium | reverse complement strand
GACCCTCGCGGGCTTCGTCGGGATCGAACGAAATCCCGCGCGCGTCCTGCGCGAGATTGAACCAGGCCCGCATCGCGCCGCCCAGCGACAACGGCGCCTGCAAAGAGACGGCCCGCAGCCGCGGATCGAGCTCATGCGCAATCGGCAACAGATCGTGCTCGTCCGCGCCATAGCCGTGCAGCAACACCAGCGTCCGGTCGAGGCCATTCTGCGCGGCCGGCAATTCGATGTAACGGATTGGCATTCTTCAATCCACCGCGGAGGCGCGGAGAGCGCGGAGGTTGGATTTACCAAAAAAACGAAAACTCCGCGTCCTCTGCGCCTCCGCGGTGCGCTTGAAGCCTTTACCCGGCCGCGGCGTGCGGTTCCAGGCGGGGGACGGAAGGCGGGGTCGAAGAGTGGGCGAGTTGGGCCACCAGCAGCGCCAGATCGCCCGGCTCGATCGGCTTGGTCACATGCGCCTGGAAGCCGGACTCCAGCGCGCGCCGGTGATCGTCGATGCTTGCGTACGCGGTCAGCGCCGCCGCCGGCACGGTGGAATCGATCTCGCGCACGCGGCGGATCAGCGCGTACCCGTCCTCGCTGGGCAGGCCGATGTCGGAGAGCAGGACGTCCGGACGCCGCTGGCGCAGCATGGCGACGGCCTCGTCCACCGACGCGGCCGAGCGCACTTCCGCGCCCGAATTGTTCAGCACGGCCGCGATCAACTCGCGGGCGTCGGCATCGTCGTCCACCACCAGGACCTCGATGCCGCGCAAGAGCTGCGGCGGCGCCACGCCCGGTTCGCGCTGGACCCGCGCGCCGCCCGGGACGGCCTCCGGCTCCGCCACCGGCGCCACCGCGCGCACCGGCAGACGCACGACGAACTGCGCGCCCTTCCCTTCGCCCTCGCTCTCCGCCCGGACGGTGCCGCCGTGGACCTCGACCAGGTGGCGCACGATGGCGAGACCGAGCCCGAGCCCGCCCTGCGCCCGCGTGATCGAGCTGTCCGCCTGCCGGAAGCGGTCGAAGACGTGCGGCAAAAAATCCGGCGCGATACCGATGCCGCTGTCGGAGACGCGGATCTCCGTCTCCGAATGGGTGCGCGCCACGCGCAGCTCGACGCGCCCATCGCGCGGCGTGAACTTGATCGCGTTGGCGAGCAGGTTCCAGATGACCTGCTGCAGGCGATCGGGATCGCCGTAGAACTCGGCCGCATCCGCGGCCAGGTCGGCCACCAGATTGACGCCCTTGGCTTCCGCCGCCGGCCGCACCGCGTCGAGGGCCGAGCGCGCCACGCCGTGCAGATCGGCTTTCTGGATGTTGATCCGCATCTTGCCGGCGATGATCCGGGAGACGTCGAGGATGTCGTCGACCAGCTGGGTCTGCATCCGCGCGTTGCGCTCGATGGTCTCCAGCACCCGCTGCAGCGAGCGCGGCTCGACCGCGCCGGTGCGCAGCATCCGCGTCCAGCCGAGGATGGCGTTCAACGGCGTGCGCAGCTCGTGCGAGACGGTGGCGAGGAACTCGTCCTTGGTGCGGTTGGCGACCTCGGCCTGCGATCGCGCCTCCTGCGTCGCGGCCAGCAGCTTCTTCTGTTCGTCGATGTCGGTGGCGGTGCAGATCCAGCCGCGGATGCGCGCGTTCTCGTCGCGCTCCGGCACCATCCGCAGCAGGAACCAGCGCGAATCGCCGTCGTGACCCTGCAGCCGCTGCTCGCGCTCGAGCGGCTCGCCGCGGCGGACGGCCTCGCGCCAGGCCGCGCGCAACCCTTCAACCTCCTCTTCGGGGGCTGCGTCGAGGAAGCTGGTGCCCCCGTCGTGCCCGACATACGCCTTCCAGATCCGGTTGCAATAGTAGATCTCGCCGTCCGCGCGCGCCGCCCACACGCACTGCGGCATCGAATCGGTCGGCGCGCGGAAGCGCAGCTCGCCGCGTTTCTCAACCTCGAGCAGCTCGCGCGCCCGCAGCATCGCCTGCTGCCGGTTGAGCAGCTCGCCGCGCCGCCACAGCTCGACGAAGACCGAGACCTTGGCCCGCAGGATCTCGGGGTCGAACGGCTTGAGCATGTAGTCGACCGCGCCCTCGCGGTAGCCGCGGAAGATGTAGGCCGGATCCTTGTGGATGGCGGTCAAGAAGATGATCGGGATGTGCCGGTTGCGCCGGCGCTCCTTGATCAACTTCGCCGTCTGCAGGCCGTCGAGCCCCGGCATCTGCACGTCCATCAGGATCAGCGCGAAGTCGCCCTCCAGCAGCTCGCGCAGCGCGTCCTCGCCCGAGGTGACCTTGACCAGTTCCTGCCCGAGCGGCTGGAGGATGGCCTCCAGCGCGATCAGGTTGGGCGGATGGTCGTCGACCATCAGGATGCGCGCGACCGGCGGGTCCGCCGCTGTGAGCGAAGGCTCCATCCCTATCCGCGCGTCCAGAGGCGGATCAGCTCCATCAGCTTGTCCGCGTCGACCGGCTTGGGCAGGTAGTCCGAGGCGCCCGCCTGGATGCACTTCTCGCGGTCCTCCTTGAGCGCCTTGGCGGTGATGGCGATGATCGGCAGCGCCTTGTGCGACGGATCCTGGCGGATCGCCTTCATCGTCTGGTAGCCGTCCATCTCCGGCATCATCACGTCCATCAGCACCACGTCGACGTCCGGGTTGCGCTCCAGCGAGTCGATGCCGTCCTTGCCGTTTTCCGCGTAGAGCACTTCCAGGCCCTGGCTCTCGAGCACGCTGGTGAGCGCGAAGATGTTGCGCACGTCGTCGTCGACGATCAGCACCTTCTTGCCAGCGACGTTGTCGCTCAGCTCGCGGCTGGTCTTGAGCAGCTCCTGCGATTTCGGCGGCAGCTTCGATTCGACGCGGTGGAGGAAGAGGACCGTGTCGGAGAGCAGCTTCTCCGGCGAGGTGGCGCCCGACTTGAGGATCACCGACTCGGCGTACTTCTTCAGCCGCGTCTCCTCGCGCTTGGTCAGGTCCTTGCCGGTGTAGACCACGATCGGCAGGTCCTTGAAGCGCTCCTGCGTCTTGATCTGCTCGAGCAGCTGGGTCCCGTCCTGATCGGGCAGGAGCAGATCGAGCACCACCGCATCGAAGTCGCCTTTCTCCAGCTGCTGGACGGCATCCTTCGCGTTCTCCACCGAGACGATGTCCACGTCCTCGCCCGCGACCACCTCGCGGATGCTGGCCGCCTGCACCTTGTCGTCCTCGACCAGCAGCAGCCGCTTCACCTTCTTGTCGACGAAATCGGTGATGTGCGTGAAGGCGCCTTCCAGCGCATCCTTGCTCACCGGCTTCTCGAGGAAGGCGAAGGCGCCCATCGCCGAGCCCTTCTTGCTCTTCTCGACGATGGAAATCACGTGCACCGGGATGTGGCGGGTGCGCGGGTTCCGCTTCAGGCGATCGAGGATCGACCAGCCGTCGACGACCGGCAGCTGGATGTCGAGCGTGATCGCCGCCGGCTGCAATTCGTTGGCCAGTGCGAGGCCGGTGTCGCCGCGGATCGCCACCACCGCCTTGAAGCCCTTCTCGCGGGCCATGGCGACCAGGATCCGGGCGAACTTGACGTCGTCCTCGATGATCAGCAGGACGCGGTCGCCCTCGCGCAGGTGCTCGCGATCGTCGTCGACCGGACGGACGAC
>VBLM01000180.1 GCA_005879095.1 Deltaproteobacteria bacterium | reverse complement strand
TCCGCGGTGGTTACGGTGGTGCTGGGCCTGTCGCTGCAGGCTACTTTGGGCAACGTCCTCGGCGGGATCGCGCTGCAGCTGGACGATTCGATCCACGTCGGCGACTGGGTCCAGCTTCCGTCCGGACAGCAGGGCAAGGTGAGCGCCATCCGCTGGCGGCACACGGTGGTCGAGACGCGCAACTGGGACACCATCGTGGTGCCCAACGCGTCGCTGCTGGGGGAGAACATCATCATCCTCGGGCAGCGGCAGGACCAGCCGGTGCAGCACCGGATGTGGGTCTATTTCAACGTCGATTTCCGGTATTCGCCGGAGGAAGTGATCAACGTCGTCGAGGACGCGCTGCAGTCGACGCCGATCCCCAACGTGGCGGCGTTTCCGCCGCCGAACTGTATCTGTTTCGACTTCGCCAAGGGGGTCGAGGGTGGGGAAAGCTATGCCAACTACGCGGTGCGGTACTGGCTGACCGAGCTGGCGGCGGACGACCCGACGTCCTCGGCGGTGCGTGTTCGCGTCTACGTGGCGCTCAAGCGGGCGGGGATTCCGCTGGCGGTGCCGGGACAGGCGGTCTGGGTCTCGATGGACGACCCGCAGCACAAGGAGCGCAAGCTGCAGCGCGAGCTGGCGCACCGGACGGTGGCGCTCGAGCACATCGACATGTTCGCGCAGCTTGCGGCGGACGACCGGATGCGGCTGGCGGAGGGGATGCGGCCGGCGCCGTTCGGGCGCGGCGAAGTGATCACCCGGCAGGATTCGGCGGCGCACTGGCTGTACGTGCTGACCAAGGGAGAGGTCGAGATCCGCATTCGCGGCGAGGGCGGGGTCGAGAAGCTGGTGACGCGGATGGGGGCGCCGAACGTCTTTGGCGAGATGGGCGTCATGACCGGCGAGCGCAGGACCGCGTCCGTCATCGCGGCGACCGAGGTCGAGTGTTATCGGATCGATAAGGAAGTGTTCAAGATGGTTTTGCGCAATCGGCCCGAGATGGTGGAAGTGATTTCGCAGGTGATGGCTCGCCGCCGGGTCGAGCTGGCCGCGGTACGGGAGGGTCTCGACGCGGAGGCGCGGAAGCGCCGGGTGACCGAGGAGCGCAACCAGCTGTTGTCCTCGATTCAGTCCTTCTTCGGTGCTTTCCCCTCGGGATCATCGTCACGCGAGGCTGCAACCGAAGGACAAGCCCGGCGTCGAATCGCGCATCCCGCCCAGTAATCCGTGCTGCCATCGAGCACGACAACCAGCTGGCAGCCCTTTTTCGCGGGAACGACGAAGTAATCCGCGAAATCGATCGAACCTTCGATGGTCGAATAGCCTTCGAAGAAATGCGCTGGGCGACAGCGGGACAACGCCGTCTCGATGCAGGCGAGACTGTCGCAGTCCTCGAAGTTCAAATGAAAGTCTTTCCGGATCTTGTCGACGACGAATTGCCCTTGGGAATTCGTGGAACGGTCCGGTTTTCCCGCAGCGCGTGTTTGCGACGTCACTATGACGCAGAAGAGCGTAGTGAGGACCCAGCGGTTTGACATCGGCACGAGATTAACTCCCGGCGGGGGAGTGGTACGAGGGGGCGGCAGCCCCCTTGTACAGCGGAGCGGCCGAAGGCCGCGCAGCCCAGAAAAACAAAGAGAAGGGTACTGCCGGGGACACGATGGTCGCGCCTGCGGCGCGCATCATGTCCCCTTCGTTAGTCTGGAATGCGTCCGGTGCGTCTGTTACAACGGCGACCGTCATGGCCTGGTATCACCGCGTCCCCGCTCCCAAGCTCCCTCCCGAGCAGCGCAAGTCGCGCATGGAAGGGCTGTGGATCAAGTGCGACGGCTGCGGGGAGATCGTCTACAAGCAGGACGTCGAGAGGAACCTCGAGGTCTGCCCGAAGTGCGACGAGCACTTCCCGCTGCCGGTGCGGCGGCGGCTCGAGCTGGTGCTGGATCCGGAGACGTTCGTCGAGCACGACCTGGGGCTGGAAAGCACCGACCCGCTGCAGTTCTCCGATTCGAAGAAGTACAAGGACCGGATCAAGGCGACCTCGCGCAGCTCGACCGAGACCGAGGCGTTCGTCTCCGGTATCGGGCGCATCGCGGGACGCGAGGTCTCGATCGGCGCCTTCCACTTCGGCTTCATGGGCGGCTCGATGGGCAGCGTCGTCGGCGAGAAGGTGACGCGGGTGTTCGAGCGCGCGACGGAACGAAAGATACCTAGTATAATTTTCAGCGCGAGCGGCGGCGCCCGCATGCAGGAGGCGATCTTTTCGCTGATGCAGATGGCCAAGTCGTCCGCCGCACTGGCGCGGTTCCGGCACGTGCGCAAGCCGTACATCTCGGTCCTGCTCGACCCGACGACCGGCGGCGTGGCGGCCTCCTTCGCCTTCCTCGGCGACGTGATCATCGCCGAGCCGAAGGCGCTGATCGGTTTCGCCGGTCCGCGGGTGATCGAGCAGACGATTCGGCAAAAATTGCCCGAGGGGTTCCAGCGCAGCGAGTTCCTGCTCAAGCACGGGATGATCGACGCCATCGTCCACCGCAAGGAGATGCGGGAGAAGCTGTCGCAGCTGCTCGGGCTGCTGGCGTGAGCTGGTGGGAACAGTTCTTCGACGAGGAGTACCTGGTGCTGTACGCGCCGGTGCTCGACGCCGAACGCACCGAGCGCGAGGTCGCCGCCTGCGCATCGCTGCTCCGGCTTGCCGGGGGGATGCGCGTGCTCGACCTCTGCTGCGGGACGGGGCGGCACGCGATTCCGCTGCAGCGGCGCGGCATGCGCGTCACCGGCGTCGATTCGTCGCGGAAGCTTCTCGCCAAGGCGGCGGAGCGGGCCGATCGGGTGGGCGCGTATCCTTCGTGGGTGCTCGGTGATGCGCGATCGGTGCCTTTGAAGGCCGGCGCATTCGACGCGGCCATCTGCCTCTTCAACTCGATCGGCTACGGCACCGATGCCGAGGCGCTGGCGATGCTGCGTGAGGCGCGCCGCTGCTCTCGTCAGCTGCTTCTGGAAACCGTGCACCGCGACGAGCACGTTCGCAACGCCGGGCCGGGCGGCGTCTTCGAGTGGGCTGAGCGGGACGGCGTGCGGGTGCTGGTCGAGCGCTGGATCGAAGCGGTGCCGGGCGTCTCGCGGGCGACTTTCCGCATCCAGCGCGAGGGCCAGTCCGACGTGGTGCGCGACTTCCGGCACCGCCTGTACACCGCGACCGAGCTGGTGGCGATGCTGCGCAAGGCCGGTTTCGAGCGCATCGAGTGCTACGGCGACTACGACCGCCGCGCCTTCGCCATCGACTCCCCGCTCTTCCTGGCGCACGCGCGTTGACATTGCGCCTCCCGGTTTGTATGTCACATGTATGGCACGCAAATTCACCACCACCGTCCGCCTCGACGGCGAGGATGCTGCGGCGCTGAAGCGGGCGCGGAAGGACGGGATCCCGGCGTCTGCCCTGATCCGGCAGGGTCTGCGGGTCGTCGCCGCCCGCTATTACCGGCGGCGCCGGCCACCCACGCTCGGCTTGTTCGTTTCCGAGAATCCCAAATTGGGAGACGAGTCGGAGCTCTTCAAAGATCTCGAAGAATGACGCCGGCGTTGATCGCGGATACCGGCGGCCTGCTTCGCGCGCTGGCGGACGATCGCAAAGGGAACCGCGCGTGGCCCGAATTTGCGCGCGCGATTTCCTCGGCGGTTGCGGTCGTCGTACCTGCGCTGGTGCTGGCCGAAGTGGACTATTTCCTCCGCAAACGACGGAGCGCGATGCGGAAGTTGCTCGCCGATATCCTCGATCCAAAGAGCACTTACGAGCTCGTCCCCCCTTCGGCGCCAGACCTCATGCGTGCCATGCAGTTCGATCTGAAATTTGCCGATCTTTCGCTGGGACTCGCCGACGGAACCATCGCCGCCGTCGCGGAGCGCCGTCGCATTCACCGAGTCCTGACGACCGATCGTGCGCGCTTCACTGCCATTCGGATTGGCGAGCGGTACGATCGTTCGCTGACGGTCCTGCCATGAGCGTCGAGTGCACCAGGTGCGGGGCGTGCTGTGTGGCGCCGGATATTTCGTCGCTGGGGAAGCCGCTCGGCGTGCGGTGTCCGCATCTGACGGCCGAGAACCTCTGTGCGGTCTATGAGGACCGGCCGCAGATCTGCCGGGACTACGCCGCCGACTGGCTGTGTGAACGGATCGCGGCGCCGACGCTGGACGAGCGCGCGCAGAAGTACTTGGAGATCTTCGGGCTGGCCGCCGTACGAGATGTACAACTCGTACAACTCGGCTCGAGCCCCCGATGACCTTCGAAGAGCTGAAAACGCTCTTGTTCGCGCGCAGCAACTTCGGGGTCAAGCTCGGGCTCGAGCGGATGGAGGAAGCCTGCGCTCTGCTCGGCAATCCGGAGCGGAGCGCGCCGGTCCTGCACGTCGCCGGCACCAACGGGAAGGGGTCGACCTGCGCGTTTGCCGAGGCCTCGCTGCGCGCGGCGGGTCTGCGCACCGGCCTGTACACCTCGCCGCATCTGAATCATTTCTGCGAGCGGATCCGCCTCGGCGGCGAGGCTATTTCCGAGGCGCGCGCATGCG
>VBLM01000786.1 GCA_005879095.1 Deltaproteobacteria bacterium | reverse complement strand
AAGCGGCCGTTCGACGACCGCGCCGAAGCCCGGCGCGCGCTGCAGGAGATCGAGCGATGAGCCTCTTCACGCTCGAACAGGCGGCGTGGGCGGCGGGCGCGCGAATCGCGGCGCCCGGCGGGCCCTTCGAAGGCGTCTTCACCGATTCGCGCAAGCCGATCGCGCACGGCCTCTTCGTCGCGCTGAAAGGCCCGAATTTCGACGGCGGCGATTTCGTCGCGCAAGCCGTGCAGGGCGGTGCAGGTGGCGTGCTCGTCGCGCCCCAGGCGCTGGAAAAGGTTCCGCCCGGCGTGGCTGCGCTGACCGCTCCCGACACGGGCCGCGCGCTCGGCGGCCTCGCGGCTGCGTGGCGGCATCGCTTCGCCGATCTGCGCCTGGTCTGCATCACAGGCTCGACGGGAAAGACTTCGACCAAAGAATTGATCGCGGAGGTGCTTGCGGCCGCCGGCCCGACTCTGAAAACCGAAGGCAACCTGAACAACGAAGTCGGAGTGCCTTTGACGCTGCTGCGGCTGCGCGCCGAGCATCGCTACGCCGCGATCGAATGCGGCATGAATCACCTCGGCGAGATCGCGCGGCTCGCGGCGTGGGCCGATCCCGATGTCGGCGTCGTCACCAATGTCGGTCCGGTGCACCTCGAGGGCTGCGGCACGCTCGACGGCGTCGCGCACGCGAAGGGCGAGCTGTTCCACGCGCTGCGCGAGACTGCGATCGCGGTGGCCAACGCCGACGACGCGCGCGTCCTGCAACAGGCGCGCCTCTCGCTGCGCAAGTTGATTTCTTTTGGAGCCTCCTACGGATCGGACGTGCGGCTCATCTCCGCGCACCACGGCGGCGCGGGTCTGCGCGTCGAGCTCGAGTTCGGCGGCGCCCGGCGGGCCGTGGAGCTGAAGCTGATTGGCACCCACAACGGCCACAACGCGGCGGCTGCCGCGGCGGTGGGCGTCGCGCTCGGGCTCGACGCGGATACCATCCTTCGCGGCCTGGCTGCCGCGACCACGCCGGGACGCCGCATGAAGCCTGTCCGGATGACCAACGGCGCGCTGCTGATCGACGACTGCTACAACGCGAATCCCTCGAGCACCAAGGCCGCGCTGCTGACGCTGACGCACCTGGTGCACGGCAAGGGCCGGGCCATCGCGATCCTCGGCGACATGCTCGAGCTGGGCCACACCGAGCTCGACCTTCACCGCGATGTCGGACGATTTGCGGCGGGCGCGGGCCTTTCGCTGCTGGTCTGCTTCGGGGTGCGGGCGAAGGCGCTGGGCGAGGGCGCGCACGAAGCCGGGCTGGCGGCGGACTCGATCGAATACGTCGAGGACGCGCAGGAAGCGGTGCACCTGGTGCAATCGCGCGCGCGGCCGGAGGACGTGGTCCTGGTGAAGGGATCGCGAGGGATGAAAATGGAGCGGATCTCGGACGCTTTAACCGGAGGGCAGTGAATGCTCTACAACCTGCTCTTTCCGTTCTCCGATCGCATCCCGCTCTTCAACGTGATGCGGTACCCGACCTTCCGCATGCTGATGGCGGGGCTGGTCTCGCTGGTGATCGGCCTTCTGCTCGGACCCAGCTACATCGAGGCGCTGCGCAGGCTGCAGCACGGCACCAGCGCGGTGCGCGAGGACACGCCGGAAGCGCACCAGAAGAAGACCGGCACGCCTTCGATGGGCGGCGGCTTGATCCTCTGGGCGATGTTGCTCGGCACGCTGCTCTTCGCCGATCTCACCAACCGGATGGTGTGGGCGGTGCTGATCTTCACGCTCGGTTTCGGCGCCATCGGCTTCGCCGACGACTGGCTCAAGTTCAGCAAGCGCAATTCCAAAGGGCTCGCCGGCCGCAAGAAGCTCTTCTGGCAGACGGTGATCTTCGTGGTGGTGATCGTGGTCTTCTTCGTCGACTGGAAGACCGGCGGGCTGCGCCTCGACACGCGGCTGGCGATCCCGTTCGTGAAGGTGAAGACGTTCAATCCGGCGTTGCCGTGGTTCATATACCTGCCGTTGGCGTTCTTCGTCATCGTCGGCACTTCGAACGCGGTGAACCTGACCGACGGCCTCGACGGGCTCGCGATCGGGCCGGTGATCGTCAGCGCTTTGACGTTCATGCTGCTCGCCTATCTCGCGGGCGCGACCATCCGCGGCCTGAATATCGCCGACTATCTGTTGATCCCGCACATCGAAGGCTCCGCCGAGCTGGCGGTCTTCTGCGCGGCGATGGCCGGCGCGGGCATCAGCTTCCTCTGGTTCAACACCTATCCGGCGAGCGTCTTCATGGGCGACGTCGGCGCGCTCGCGCTCGGCGGCGGACTCGGCGCGCTCGCGGTCCTGACCAAGAACGAAGTCGACAGCGCGATCATCCACGGTGTCTTCTTCGCCGAGATCCTTTCCGTCATGGCGCAGGTCTTCTGGTTCAAGCGCACCGGGCGGCGCATCTTTCGCATGGCGCCGATCCACCATCACTTCGAGCTGCAGGGGTGGGCGGAGACGAAGATCATCGTGCGCTTCTGGATTCTCTCCATCATGCTGGCGCTGATCGCGCTCGCTTCGTTGAAACTGCGATGAGACTCGACGGCCGACATGCGCTGGTGATCGGCCTGGGCAAGAGCGGCGTCGCGGCGGCGCAACTCTTGCTCCAGAAGGGGGCGCGGGTCGTCGCGGCGGACGACAAGGATCTGCTCTTGCCGGACGGCGTGGGCGAGCTGCGGCGGGTGACGCCGGATGCGCTGGCGGGTGTGGACCTCGTCGTCGTCAGTCCCGGTGTGCCGCTCTGGTTACCGATTTTTGTCGAAGCCGCAAAGCGTGGCGTGGAAATCATCGGCGAGGTCGAGCTGGCGTCGCGCTTCATCGACGAGCCGCTGATCGGCATCACCGGCACCAACGGCAAGAGCACGACCACCGCCCTGTGCGGACACTTGCTCGCGACCGTGGGCTTGCGCGTCTTCGTCGGCGGGAATCTCGGCAACGCTCTCTCCAACCGGGT
>VBLM01000184.1 GCA_005879095.1 Deltaproteobacteria bacterium | reverse complement strand
TGCGCTGGTACGTGCAGCGTGAGGCCACGCGCGCCGGGCTCGACTTCCAGGTGGATCTGGCGACCTTCGAGAGGCGGCCTTCGCCCTCGGTGGAGACGGCCTGCTTCCGCGTCGTGCAGGAGGCGCTCACCAACGTGATCCGCCATGCGAGCGCCACGCGGGTGGAGGTCGAGCTGCGCATCGCCGGCGATGGGCTGCACCTCTCGATTCGCGACGACGGCAAGGGGTTCGACGTGGCGGCGGCGCGCAAGCGGGCGGCGCGCGGCGGCAGCCAGGGAATGCTGAGCATGCAGGAACGGGTGGCCTTGGCGGGCGGCGAGCTCGCCATCGAATCGTCACCCGGCCGCGGCACCTCGGTGCGCGTCGGCCTGCCGCTGGGGAGTCGCGGATGAGGATGCCGCAGTAGCAACATTTTTGTCAGCGTCTCGCCTCTCCTTGGCGTTTTCCTTCTCGTTTTCCTTCTCCTCTCTCGTTCTCTTCTTCGTTTTCCTCGCTGTTCGATTTGACAAGCCGCCCGACCGCCTGTTAGCGACTGCGTATGTTTCGTCGAATGTGCGCTTCCGCGTGTTGTTGTCGACCCGGCCTTCCGGCCCGGGTTTGCGCGCGAGCGTAGCGGCGAATCGAACTCCCGCTCACTGACTCCGAGCACCCAGGCCGTCCGGTTCCGCGGATCCGTCCGCTTCCGTTCAGCCTCTTGCTCTGGAGTCAGCCGTGCCGCTCTACCCTGTCTTTCTTCATCTTCGTGAACGTTCGGTGCTGCTGGTCGGCGGCGGGAACGTTGCTGCCGGAAAGCTCGCCGGGCTGATTGAGGCCGGGGCGCGCATCACGGTCGTCGCGCCGGACATCCGGCCGGAGCTGATCAGGCCCGAGGTCCGGCTCGTTCCGCGCGCGTTCCAGCCTTCGGACCTCGACGGAAAATGGCTTGCCGTCGCCGCCGCCACGCCCGACGTGAATCGAGCCGTGGCCCAGGCGGCCGAAGTGCGCGGCATCTTCGTCAACGCGGTCGACGATACCGATTCGGCCAGCGCGTACCTCGGCGGCGTCGTGCGCAAGGCAGGCGTGACCGTGGCCGTCTCGACGGACGGCCGCGCTCCCGCTCTCGCGGGTCTGTTGCGCGAAGCGCTCGACGCAGTCCTTCCCGACGACCTCGACGAGTGGGTCGAGGCCGCTCTGCGACTGCGCTCGCGCTGGCGAGCCGACAACATTCCCATGCACGACCGCAGGCCGCAGCTTCTCCGTGCGCTGCAGGAGATTTACCGATGACGGGTCTCGTCTCTCTGGTTGGCGCAGGCCCCGGCGACCCCGAGCTGCTGACCGTCAAAGCGGTCAAGCGGCTTCAGGAAGCGGATCTCGTCCTGTACGACGCGCTCGTCGATCGCGCGGCCCTGCAGCACGCGCCGCAAGCCCGTTGGGCGTACGTGGGCAAGCGCGCCGGCCGGCACTCGATCGCGCAAGAGACGATCGAGCGCGTGATGATCCGGCGCGCGCTCCGCGGCGAGCGGATCGTGCGGCTCAAGAGCGGCGACCCGTTCGTCTTCGGCCGCGGCGGCGAGGAAGCACTGGCGCTCGCCGCAGCCGGGGTGCCCGTCGAGATCGTTCCCGGCGTGAGCGCAGCCGTAGCCGGTCCCGCCCTGAGCGGGATTCCGGTCACGCACCGCGGCCTCGCCAGCGCGTTCCTCGTCGTCTCCGGTCACGCCGAGAGCGCGTACCTCCCCGTGCTCGGTTCGCTCGCGCCCCAAGCTGCGACGGTCGTCGTTCTGATGCTCTCGCGCGGATGGGCGCGAGAAACGCCGGCGGCGATCGTGCTCGCGGCCGCGACGCCGCAGTCACACACCTGGCGCGGCACCCTCGCAACTCTCGGTGAGACGCCGCTACCGGAGACGGAAGCCCCTGGCCTCCTGGTGATCGGCGACGTCGTCCAGATCGCAGCGCAGCTCGAATCGATGCAGTCACAACCTCAGCGTGCCACGGGGGTCTGACATGGCTCTCCTCGACCAGAAAACGCTCGGACCGACACGGCTCGGATTCGCCGACGAGAAAGACCTCGACGCCTTCATCGACAAGCTCGACAAGTTCGAGAAAGGCGACCTCACCCCCGACGCGTGGAAGGCCTTCCGTCTGGTGAACGGCGTCTACAGCCAGCGCCAGGAAGGCGACGCGATGATGGTGCGGGTCAAGATCCCGCAGGGTGTCCTCACTGCCAATCAACTGAGAGCGCTCGCGGGCGTCGCTGAAAAATATTCTACCGGCCGCGGCCACATCACCACCCGGCAGAACGTGCAGTTCCACTTCGTCAAGCTCGACGACACGAGCTCGGCGCTGACCGCGCTCGCCGACGCAGGGCTGACGACCCGCGAAGCGTGCGGCAACGCCGTCCGCAACGTCACCACCTGTCCGTACGCGGGCGCATCGGCCCTGGAGCCGTTCGACTCGACGCCGTACGCCGAGGCCGTCACCCGCCACCTGCTGCGCGGTCCGCTCTCCGCCAGCCTGCCGCGCAAGTTCAAGATCGCTTTCGGCGGGTGCTGCGGCTTCGACTGCGTCGGCGCGTCGTTCAACGACATCGGCCTGCTCGCGCGCGTCCGCCAAGGCAAGCCCGGCTTCCGCGTCACCATCGGCGGCGGCCTCTCGACGCTGCGCCGCGCGGGCATCCTTGCCCATGACTTCGCGCCCGCCGAGGAAGTGCTCGAGATCGCCGAAGCCGTCGTCCGCGTCTTCAACCGCACCGGCGACCGCCAGGCTCGGCAGGCTTCCGCTCCCGCGCCTGCCGGAAGCGCCGGCCCACACCGCCGCTCGGCCGAAGCCGCGCGCGGTTCGACCCGGGCTCGAAGCATTCGTGGCCACCAACGCCCGCGCGCAGAAGGACCCGGAGTACGCCGCCGTCACCGTCCGGGTTCCGCTCGGCGATCTCACCGCCGCGCAGTTCCGCGATCTCGCCGCCATCGCCGAAGAGTTCAGCGAGGAGCGCGAGGCCCGCACCACCATCGATCAGAACCTCGTGCTGCGCTTCGTGCCCGCCAGACACCTGGCTTCGCTGCACGCCGCCCTCGACGCGGCCGGCCTCTCGCAACCCGGCGCGGGCAGCGTGAGCGACGTCACCAGCTGCCCGGGCGCGTTCTCCTGCCGCCTGGCGGTGACGCAGTCGCGCGGGATGGCGCGCGAGCTCGGCGCCGTTTTGAAAGACACGCCGGCCGCCGGACTGCACATCAAGATCTCCGGCTGCCCGAACGGCTGCGGCCAGCACTATGTCGCCGGCATCGGCCTGCAGGGCTCGGTGCGCAAGGTCGACGGCCGCGCGGTGCCGCAGTACCACCTCTATCTCGGCGGCGGATTCGGAAACGAAACGGCGTCCTTCGGCCGCCTCACCGCGAAGTTGCCTGCGCGTCGAGTGCCGGAAGCGATTGTCCGCCTGATCAAGATCTATGACGCAGAGCGCGCGCCAGGCGAGGCGCCCGAGACCTTCCTCGGCCGTTTGCCGCCGCAACGAGTCACGGCGTTGCTCGCCGACCTCGAGCAGCCGCAGACCTACGGCGAAGACGACTTCATCGATCTCGACGAGCAGAAGCAGTTCGCAGTGCAACTTTCCGAGGGCGAATGCGCCTCATGACGGAGGAAACTTGAAAAGGCTGAGATTGGACTGGATCGCGGTGATCGCGGCGCTGGCGTCGGTGGCGCTGGTGCGGCTGGGAATCTTTCCTCACGTGGGGTGGTGAGGGCATGAGCGAGGGAATTGGAGTTCCGGCGCGGCCGCTTCCGGTGGCGCGCTGGCTGAGGCTGGTTCCGGGCGTCGCGCTCCTCTTCGCCATCGGTTACGCCGGCAAGCTCACCGAAGGCCTCCTGCGCGACTACGGCAAGTCGCACCACCTCGCGCTGCCGAACATCGAGTACGTCCTGTGGGCCATCGTCTTCGGCCTGCTCGTCTCCAACGTGCTGCGCGTGCCCGAAGTCTTTAAGCCCGGCATCGCGACGTACGAGTTCTGGCTCAAGGCCGGCATCGTCCTGCTCGGCGCCCGCTTCCTCCTCGGCGACGTGGTCAAGCTCGGCCGCGTCTCGCTCGGGCTCGTCGCCATCGAGCTG
>VBLM01000183.1 GCA_005879095.1 Deltaproteobacteria bacterium | reverse complement strand
CGCCGCTCGCAACAGTGGGACAGCGCGCTGCACCGCTTGAAGAGGTTCGTCGAGCGTTAACGCAGCTCCGTGCGCAGCCGCAGGTAGCCGGCGAGGCGGTATTCGTCGCCGTTCTGGATCACCCGCCGCTTGATCTTCTTGTCGCCGAGGAACGTCCCGTGTTCGGTGTTGAGGTCCTCGATGATCCACCCTTCCTTCTCGTGCGTGATCTTCAGGTGGTGGGTCTCGATCTGCGGCGAGTTGATCCAGACGTTCGACTTCTTCTCGCTGCCGATGATGCAGGGCAGATCGATCACCTCGACCGGCATCCCGCGCCCGTCGAGACCGCGGCCGTCGAGGAGGAGATAGATGCGCAAGCGACTCCGGCGGGGCCGATTTGGCGGCAGGCTTGTCGAACAGCCCGAGCTCCTCGGCCAACTCGCGCAGCGCGCGCTCCTCGGCTTCGGCTTCGCTCACCCCCAGCGCTTTTGCCACCCGCGCTTTGAGAGACGGCTCCGCGGACTTCTTCGGTGACGGTGACGGTGACTTCTTCGCTGTCGGCAAGTGTCAGCTCCTCTCGATGAACTCGGCGTGCAGTCGACGCACGCAATCGCGGGCGGCGTCGCGGGGAACGAGAAACGCGATCCGCAGCGGCGCGACCAGCGTCGAGCGTGGCTGGATCTCGAGCGCCTCGAGGGCCCGGTCGAGCGGCTCCTTCGAGGCGCCGATGCCGGCCCCGACGACCGAGACCTGGGCGAGGTCGTTCGAAACCTCGTAGCCGCGCAGGTCGGCGAGCAGCGCGGCGAGGCCGTGCACGTTTTCCAGCGAGACGATGGCGCGATCGTCCCACGCTTCCCGCGGCCAGGCGCCGTGCTTCTGCAATACCTCCAGCGGCGCGCCGCGGACGACGAGGATTTCGGAATCGAGCGCGACGCCGGAGATGCGCAGCTCGCGCCCCTCAGACTTCTTGATCAGGGTCCCCGGGCCGGACACGAACGTGCTGCGCGCGTGGATGGTGATGCCGCGATCGCGCGCGAACTCCACCGCCTGCGCGTTGAGCACCTTCGCTCCCGCCAGCGCCAGCTCCTGCATCTCTTCGTGCGACAGCTCGGCCAGCCGGCGCGTTCCGCTGACGATCCGCGGATCGGCCGTGTAGACGCCGTCGACGTCGGAACAGATCTCGCACACGTCCGCATCCAGCGCGGCAGCGAGCGCGACGGCGGTCGTGTCGCTGCCGCCTCGGCCCAGCGTCGTGATCTCCTTCTCGCGCGAGACGCCCTGGTAGCCGGCGACGATTACGACCTTGCCCTTCTCGAGCGCTTCGTGAATCCGGACCGGCCGCACTTCGAGAATGCGGGCATTCGTGTGCGCGCCGTCGGTGATGATGCCGCTCTGCGAACCGGTGAAGCTGACCGCCTCGACGCCGCGCGCATGCAGCGCCATGCCGAGCAGCGCCATCGAGATCCGCTCGCCGGCGGTCAAGAGCATGTCCAGCTCGCGCCGGTGCGGGTTTCCAGCCGAGACCTTTTGAGCGAGGGCCAGCAATTCGTCGGTGGTGTCGCCCATCGCGCTGACCACGACGCAGACCTGAGACCCCTTGGCGCGCGAGGCCGCAACACGCTCGGCGACGCGCTGGATCTTTTCCACGTCGGCGACCGAGCTGCCGCCGTACTTCTGGACGATCACGCCCACGACGTAAGTCTACCCCGACCGGGCGCCTGCCTGCTTGACACCGCGACGACTTGCTCTAGATTGCCGCCGCTTTTGGGTGGGAAGCGAGCGGCGGGGTCGGTTGTTCCAAGCCCGCAAACCGCGAGGAAAATCGATGATCGAAGTCTCTCATCTGGTGAAAAGCTATCGCGATCTGAAAGCCGTCCAGGACGTCACCTTCAAGGTGGAAAAGGGCGAAATCCTCGGCTTTCTCGGCCCCAACGGCGCCGGCAAGACCACGACCATGCGGATGATCACCGGCGTCTTGCCGCCCAGCAGCGGCAGCGTGAAGGTGGCCGGTTTCGACGTCTTCGAGAAGCCGATGGAAGTGAAGCGCCGCATCGGTTATCTGCCCGAGACGCCGCCGCTCTACACCGACATGACGGTGCGCGCGTACCTGCGCTTCGTCGCCGAAATCAAAGGTGTAAAGCGCGCCCAGCGCGAGTCGGAGGTGGACAAGGTTGCTACACAAACGAACTGCGGGCAGTTCATCCACCGTGTGATCGGCAACCTGTCGAAAGGCCAGCGCCAGCGCGTCGGCCTCGCGCAGGCGCTGCTCGCCGATCCGGAAGTGCTGATCCTCGACGAGCCCACCGTCGGACTCGATCCGGCGCAGATCATCGAGGTGCGCGAGCTGATCAAGTCGCTCGCCGGCAAGCACACCATCGTGCTCTCGACGCACATCCTTCCCGAGGTGGTCGCGACCTGCCAGCGCGTGCTGATCATCTCGCAGGGCAAGGTCGTCGCCGACGACACGCTGCAAGGCCTGCAGCGCACGCACGCGGGCGCGCTGACGGCGGACGGCCACCCCGGCCCCGCTCCCTCCCTGGAAGAAATTTTCCTCAAGCTGACGAGCGCCTAAGCCATGTCCAACGCAATTGCGATTGCCAAAAAAGAACTCAACATTTATTTCGCGACGCCGATCGCGTACGTGATGTTCACGCTCTTCGTCGTCATCGGGTCGTACTTCTTCCTGCGGCTGCTGGGCGCTTACGAGCAGGCATCGCTCGCGTACATGCGCTTCCAGTCGCCGGAGATGATGAACCGGTTGAACTTCCAGGACGCGATCTTCCGCAACCTGTTCGGGAACCTCGGCGTGATCCTGATCTTCATCATCCCGTTCCTCACCATGCGGCTCGTCGCCGAGGAGAAGCGGCAGAAGACGATCGAGCTGCTCTACACGACGCCGGTGACGCCGGGCGAAATCGTCCTCGGCAAGTACCTCGCCTGCCTCGCCATCCTCGTCATCGCACTGGCGCTCACCCTCACCTACCCGCTGCTCGTGCAGTTCAACGCCGGCGATCAGAACGGCGTCGAGTGGCGCTCGGTCCTGCTCGGCTACGGCGGCCTGTTCCTGATGGGCGCGGCGTACATGGCCATCGGGCTGTTCATCTCGTCTTTGACCGAGTCGCAGGTGGTCGCGGCATTGATCACGTTCGTGGTCCTCCTCATGACGTGGATCATCGGCTGGACCGCGGGCGAGGCCGAGGGCTGGGTGCGCGACTTCGTCACTTACCTGGCGTCGGTTTCCCACCTCGATTCCTTCAGCAAGGGCACCGTCGACCTGAAGGACATCGTCTACTTCGTTTCCATCATCGTCCTCGGCCTGTTCGCGACCAATCGCGCGGTCGAGGCCCACCGCTGGAGCTAGAGCAATGAATCTCAAGGCATGGGGCCGGATCGGCGGCCTGTTCGGACTGGTCGTCCTCTTCAGCGCGGTCTTCAACTGGCTGTTCGTCACCGGAAGCATCAACAGCGCGGGCGTGATCGCGCGGCTCGCGCTCGGCGTGGCCGGCGTCGCCTTCTGGCTGATCACCAACCGGCGCGAGCACCCGCTCGGGCGTGGCGCGTTCTACGGCACCGTCAGCGCGGTCAGCGGCGCGGTCCTGATCGCGGCGCTAGTGGGCGCGAACTACATCGTGGTCAAGAAGCCGAAGAGCTGGGACCTGACCAAGGACAAGATCTTCACCTTGAGCGACCAGACCAGCGGCATGCTCAAGGGCCTCAAGGACAACGTCACGGTCTCGGCCTTCTACGCGGCCAGCGAGCCCGAATACACCGAGCTCGAGCAGCGGCTGCGGCAGTACAGCGCCCAGAGCGACAAGCTCAAGGTCGAGTTCGTCGATCCCTTCAAGCACCCGGCGGTGGTCAAGGAGATGAACATCTCGCAGACCGGGCCGCGGGTGATCGTCAAGAGCGGCAGCAAGGAGTCGCGCGCGAAGGACGTCAGCGAGGAAGCCCTGACCAACGCGCTGATCGAGGTCACGCGAGGGTCGGCGAAGAAGGTCTATTTCACCAAGGGCCACGGCGAGCATGCCGTCGGCGACTCGACCGAGCGCGGATTGAAGAACTTCGTCGACAGTCTCAAGTCGGAGGGGTACCAGACCGACGAGATCGTTCTCGCCGAGCACAAGGAGATGCCGGCCGACACCGCGGCGCTGGTCGTGGCCGGGCCGGTCGGCGGCTTCAGCGAGGGCGAGGTGAAGTTGGTCAAGGAGTGGGTGGACAAGGGTGGGAAAATCGTCGCCATGGTCGATCCGGGCGTCACCACCGGTCTCGAACCGGCGTTCGAGTCGTGGGGCATCAAGATCGGCAAGGACGAGGTGATCGATCCCGAGGCGCAGAACCCGGAGATCGCCATCGCGCAGCAGTACACGGAGCAC
>VBLM01000785.1 GCA_005879095.1 Deltaproteobacteria bacterium | reverse complement strand
GACCTAAATTGGCGGCGTGGAGCTGTGGACCGTCTACGACCGGCCGGCCGATCACCCGCGGCACTGCGCGGTCCGCAAGATCCTCGTCGAGGACGACGGCCTCTCTCCTGCCGATTGGCATCTCTTCGGCAGCCTGCAGGAAGCGCGCTCCGCCCTTGCCCGCCGCGGCTTGATCCGCGTGCCGCGCGCCGCGCAGGACGATCCGGCGCTCGTCGAAACCTGGCTCTGAAGCGTCACTTCTCCCGCGTCACCCAGGGCGGCGATCCGTCTTCCGGTTCGACCCAGCGCTCGCCGGTATACAGCGCGAAGACCCGTCCTTCGAGGTGCTGCTGCGCGACGATCTCGAGCAGCTGTTTGCGCGGCAGGTCGAGCGGCACCGCCGTCGAATGGTACGCCTCGAAATGGATCGGGATCATGTACTTCGCCCCGACGTCGCGGAAGATGTGCACCGCCTCTTCCGGATCGGCGTGGCTCAGGTTGCCGCCCTTGGCCGGCGCGATCGGAATCAGCGCCAGATCGATGCCAGGGAACCGCTTGCCGACCTCGATGAATGCGTTCTTGTCGTACCCGGTATCGCCGGCAAAGAAGATCCGCTTCCCGGCGCCCTCGACGATGTAGCCGGCGTACCCCTTGTTCCACAGCGCGTCGACCATGAACCGGCCGCCGACGTGCTTGACCGGGACCGCGGTGATCGTGATGCCGCCGCGCTCGATCGGCTCCCAGAATTTCGAGACGTCCTTGCGCGCCTGGTGGATGAGGCCGGTATACGCCGAGGTGCCGGGCGGAAAGATGACCTCGGTGCTGCGCGGCAGGCGCGACATCGTCCAGCGATCGAAGTGATCGACGTGCAGGTGGCTGAGCAGCACCAGTTGCAGCGGCGGCAGCTCGTCGGGCGTCAGCGAGGCGGGCGTGATCCGTGGCACGACGAAGATCGCGCCGCCCAGGTTGGGGTCGGTGAGCACGTAGCGGCGGCCGAGCCGGATCAGCACCGTCGCGTGCCCGACCCAGACGATGCTCAAAGGCGCGGCCGGACCGTCCTTCGGCAGGCCGCGCACGGCCGGTTCCCGCCGTGGCCCCGCGCAGGCGGCGATCAGGCTCGGAACCACCAGCGCGGTCACCACGCGGCCCATCGCTCGAAGTTGCTGCCGGGCGGCCGGGTGCGCACCTCTACGGGGTGATCCGGATGCTCGCCCTGCTCCTCTGCGCCGGCCTGCTCGGCTGCTTCGGAAGAAGCCCCGCAGGCGAGTTCCGGCTGGACGCGCCGTCGGTGGAGAACGCCGACTTCGGCAACGCGCTCTTCCAGACCGTCGCCGTGACGCTCAAGCCCGGCAACCGGATCGACATCGTCGACAACGGCCGCGTCTTCGATGCCGCGATCGAGGAGATCGCCAAAGCGCGGCGCAGCATCCACATCGATTCGTTCATCTGGTCCGAAGGCAAGGTCTCCGATCGGCTGATCGACGCCATCGCGCGCCGGACCCGGGCCGGCGTGCAGTGCCGGATCATGGTCGACGCGGTCGGCAGCCCGAGCTTCGCCAGCCTGCAGAAGCGGTTGGAGGGAATCGGCTGTGAAGTCCACAGGTTACGGCCCATCCCCGGGCAGGACGACGTCGCCCGCGACCACCGCAAGCTGATCCTCGTCGACGGCCGGGTCGGAATCACCGGCGGATTCGGCATCGACGACAAGTGGGACGGCGACGGCAAGAGCGACGAGCCGCCCGAGTGGCGCGACTCGAACGCGCGCGTCTCCGGGCCGGCGGTGCTCGACATGCAGCAGGCATTCTC
Organism: Deltaproteobacteria bacterium; assembly: GCA_005879095.1. GTDB lineage: Bacteria > Myxococcota > Myxococcia > Myxococcales > 40CM-4-68-19 > 40CM-4-68-19. Next base: position 1,223 of record VBLM01000785.1, on the reverse strand, counting down.
GGAAAACTGGCAGGAGGCGACCGGCGCGCTCTTGCCCGCCGACGCCTTCCCCAAGCCGATCGATGCGGGCCCGACCTGGGCCGCGTTCGTGGCCAGCAGCGAGAACTCGATCGCGACGCGCAACGATCGGGTGACGCAACTGATGATCGCCACGGCGAAGAAACGGATCTGGATCGCCAACGCATACTTCCTGCCCTCGACGCCGATCATGGCGCTCCTCACCCGCAAGGCGCACGAGGGCGTGGACGTCCGCATCCTCGCGGCCGGCGATCACACCGACACCAAGCCTTTTTTGCCCTCGCAGCGGGCGCGGATGGATCAGCTGGCTCGGGACGGCGTGCGCGCGTTCGAGTACGCGCCGACGATGATGCACGGCAAGACGATGGTGGTGGACGACTCGATCGTCATGGTCGGCTCCTGCAATCTCGAGCCTTTGTCGCTCAACCGGATGGACGAAGGCGCGCTGGTGGCGGTCGATGCGAAGCTGGCGCGCGAAGAATCGCGCCGGTTCCTCGACGATCTCGCGCGCTCGACCGAGCGCGTGCCGGAAGGCGCTAGAAAAACTGCTGGCCGCTGAAGGAGACGTCGATGGTGCGGCGCGGGACGATTCCGGCGGCGACGTCGACCCGGCCGACAGCGCGGGCGAACGGGATCGGGATGCCGCGCACGCCGAGGCCGCCGCTCAGGACCGCGCCCTGGTAGTCGAGCCCGGCGACGGCGCCGGCGCGGCGGCCGACGTAGCCGCCGTCGACGAACGCGGCCACCTGGCCGATGAACGGCACGACTACGTTCGAGCGGAGAACGTCGATGCGCCACTCGGCGTTGGCCCGCGCGATGAACGCGCCGACGAAATAGCTGTCGATGAAACCGCGGATCTCACGCAGGCCGCCGGCGTGAAACATGAACGACTCGCTGCTGCCGGTCGTGTCCTGCAAGAGCGCCTGGAAGCAGAGATTGTGGTCCGGGGACGGAATGAAGTACGCGCGCGCTTGCGCGACGGCGGTGAGCTCGCCGGTATGGGCGGCTTCCCCGACGAGCCTCAGCTCGGTGCCGCGCTGCTGCGAGACGAGGTCTTCGACGTAGCCCACGGTGAGGCCCACCAGCGCGGACACGGTGTCAGTCGCGGGTGCTGCGCTTTTGTCGTAACGATCCTTGCGCCCCTCGACGCCGGCCATGACCGCGACGAGGTCGGACAACTCGTAGCGAAGCTCGCTGCGCAGCGC
>VBLM01000182.1:1373-2262 GCA_005879095.1 Deltaproteobacteria bacterium | reverse complement strand
GTGCAGCGGTGTGTAATCGAAGATGGCGACGCCGGTGGTCTCGCTGCCAGTGCCCGAAGTGGTCGGCACTGCGATCAGCGGCTTGAGCGGCCCCGGGGCGGGGAGGCCCTTGCCCACCGGCGCGTTGACGTAGTCGAGGAAGTCCGCCGGCCAGGTGTCGTAGAGGTTGACCGCCTTGGCGGTGTCCATCGTCGATCCGCCGCCGACAGCGACGAACGCGTCGAACCGGTCCTGCGCCGCGAAGGCGATGGCTTCGCGAAGCGAGACGTCGCTGGGTTCGACGAGCACCCGGTCGAAGAGCGCGAACGGGATCTTGTTGTCGCGCAGGCTCTGCAGCACGGTGTCGACCGGCGCGAGCTTCGCCAGATTCGCGTCGGTCAGCACCATCACGCGCTGGGCCTTCATCTCCTTGAGGTCCATGCCGATCTCGCGCGTGACCCCGCGGCCGAAGCGGATGGCGGAGGAAGCGAGCTCGAACGCATATTCGAGGGCCATCGGTTACTCCTGTTTCGCTACGCGCCAGCCGAGCCAGATGACCGCGAGCGTCATGGCTGAGAGGACCACGGCGAGGCTGATGCGCGACAGCAGGGTCAAGAGGACGAGCGTGCCGCTGGTGAGCCCGGTAAACGCAAGCCCGACCACCGGCAGGACCGGGACGCCGCAGCCGGCCAATGTGCACGGCCCCGTGGTGAGACCGAAGACGGTGGTCGCCGCACCCGCGGCTCCGGCTTTGAACCCGGGCCGTCGGGCGTACGACAAGAGCGCGAAATAGGTGCCGAACACCAGGGAAGTGACGAGGATCTGCGCCAACGTCGGGACGTCGATGATGAATCCCCAGTCGATGCCCTCCACATGGTTGTCCGCGCTCACCCAGGCGATGGCCATGTTG
>VBLM01000182.1:0-1311 GCA_005879095.1 Deltaproteobacteria bacterium | reverse complement strand
TGAGAGGATGGCGACCGGCGCCGCGAGATTGAAAACGGACACGATCGCGGTCACTCCGAGCACGGTCTTCCAGCGCGCCCGGATGGCGGTCGCGATGCCGCGGAACGTCAACGCAACGGCATGAACCATCCGTGTCTCCTCGCGTTGACTTGCCCGGATCCGTGTGTTAACGCCGTGGCCAAATTCAGTCCAGCTTCAACTGCGCGCAGGAGGCCGAAATGTCGGGCACGACGCGTCGCGAATTCCTCTCCCAGCTCGGTGTCACCACTGTCGCAGCCGTCGGAGGTACGGCGGCAGGGGTCGGTCTGGCCTCCGCGGCTCGCGCCGAGGAGAAGCCCAAGGGCAAGATCCCGGATACGCCGTTCAAGATCGGCCACATGACCTTCTTCACCGGCGCCGGCGCGGTGCTGGGCGAGCCGATGTACAAGGGTAACCTCCTCGCGGCGGACGAGATCAACGCGCAGGGCGGCCTGCTCGGCAAGAGGAAGATCGAGATCATCAAGGCCGACGAGGCTGCCGGCACCGACGCGAACACCAAAGAAATGCGCCGGATGAAGCTCTCCGAGAAGATCGACATGTTCATGGGCATCACCTCGAGCGGCAACACGCCCGCGCTCGGGCCCGTGGCGGAGGAGCTGAAGCTGCTGACGATCTTCGTCGACGGCTGCACCGACTTCCTCTTCGACAAGGCGGTCCCGAACCCGCGGTACATCTTCCGCATCACCAACATCCAGTCGGCCGACGGGTCCACCTGCGCGCTCGGCGTGGCCATGACCTGGCCGCAGATCAAGACGTACGCGCACATCCACCCCGACTACTCCTACGGCCGCAACTGCTTCGATCACTTCAGCATCGTGACCAAGAAGCTGCTGCCCAAGGCGCAGGGCGTCAGCGAGGCCTGGCCCAAGCTCTTCTCCACCGACTTCACTCCGCACATCACCAAGACGCTGGCCGCGAAGCCGGATCTGCTGGTCACCTCGCTCTGGGGCGGCGATTACGTCGCCTTCTACAAGCAGGCCCTGCAGCACGGCCTCTTCGACAAGATGAAGGTGGCCACCACGCTGGCGCTGGGCTCGGCGCCACAGTCGATCGGCAAAGACCATCCCGACGGCGTCCTCTCCGGCGTGCACTCCAACTACCACTTCACCTATCCGGCCGGCGACCGGTGGCCGCTCAACAAGAGCTTCGTCGAGAAGTACAAGGCGAAGTTCAACGAGTACCCGAACTTCCAGGCCGAGGGCGCGTACACCGCCACCTACGTGCTCAAGACCGCGGTCGAGAAGGCCAACAAGCTGATGGGCGGCTGGCCCG
>VBLM01000784.1 GCA_005879095.1 Deltaproteobacteria bacterium | reverse complement strand
CTGCGCGGATGATCGCGCTCTTCAAGCCACGCCGGTTTCCGCGCCCGCAGGATCTGATCGACGCGACCGTCGAACGGCTGCGCAGCGCCGGCGTCTCCCGCGGAAAGATCGCCGCGCTGAAAGACCTCTCGGCGAAGACGCTCGATGGCACCGTGCCGCCGGTGGCGAAGCTCCACAAGCTGTCCGACGACGAGATCGTCGAGCGGCTGACGCAAGTGCGCGGCATCGGCCGCTGGACGGTGGAGATGCTGCTCATCTTCCGCCTCGCGCGTCCCGACGTGCTCCCCGCCACCGATTACGGCGTGCGCAAGGGCTTCTCGAAACTGTTGGGCCTCGAGGAATTACCGAAACCGCAGGTCCTGCTCGACTACGGCGAACGCTGGCGTCCCTACCGCACGGTGGCCAGCTGGTACATGTGGCGCGCCCTGGATCTTTAGGCGGGCAAGGAAAACGTAAATGTGGTCCCTTTGCCTGGCGTGCTCTCGAATCGGATTTCGCCGCCGTGGGCTTCGATCACCTGCTTGACGATGGCCAGCCCGAGGCCGGTGCCGTCGCGTTTTCCCTCGGTGACGAAGGGCTGGAACACCTTGTCGCGAATGGCCTCGGGAATTCCGTTGCCGGTATCGGCAAACGAGAGCACGAGGCGCTCGCCGTCCTTCCACGCCGAGATGGTGAACGTGCCACCGTCCGGCATCGCTTCCGCCGCGTTGCGCGCCAGGTTGATCACCGCGCGCTTCACCTTGCCTTCGTCGATGCGGATCTTGCACTGCGTCCGCTGTTCGATGCGGAGGTCGATCTTCTTCGGCGTCAGCTCGCGGGTGAGCACCTCGCGCAGTTCGCCGAGGAAGCGATCGAGGTGCACCTGCGTGGGCAGAAAACCGCTCTCGCCGCGCAAGTAGGCGAGCACTTCGCGCGTCATCTGATTGATGCCGAGGACCTGCCGCGCGACCATTTCGGAATACTCGAGCCGCTGCTTCTTGTCCGGCTCGTCGGCCATCAATTCCGCGTAGCTCTGCACCACCGTGAGCGGCGAGCGCAGGTCGTGCAGCACGCTGGCGATGGTCTGGCCGAGCAGCCGCAGCCGCTCGTCGCGCTCGCGGGCGGCCCGATCGCGAGCCAGGCGCAGCGCGCGACCCGTCTGGCCGCCGAGCATGGTCAGGAGCTTCACGTCGTCGTCGCCGAAATCGCCGTCGCGCTTGTTGAGCAGCTCGAGCACACCGAGGATCCGGCCCTCGCTCTGGATCGGCGCGGCGCAGAGCGAGTGCGACCGATAGCCGAACCGCTGCGCCAGCTCGCGCGCCACCGCGCTCTCGCGCTCCGCGTCGTGGACGATGCGCGGGATTCCGTCGACCGCGACCCGGCCGGCGATTCCGGCATTGATCGGCACCCGCGCGCTCAAGAGCGCAGCGCCCGCGCCGCCGAGCGCATTCTTGAAAAACAGCTCGCTCTTCTCCTCGTCGAGCAGCAGTGCCGCGCCGGCTTCGGCGTTGGACAGGTCGGTGGCCCGCGAGAGCGTGACGTCGAGCAGCTGGCCCGCATCGCCGGCCTGCGCCAGCTCGCGCTCGACGCTGTAGAGCAGGTCCAGCTCCTTCACTTTGCGCCGCTCGGCGGAGAAGAGCCGCGCGTTCTCCAGCGCGACCGCGATCTGCGCCGCGACGGCCATCATCGCGCGCTCGTCGTCAGCGTCGAACGGCTGGCCGTCGGAGCGGTTGAGCACCTGCACCGCGCCGAGCACTTCGCCCGGCTTTCCCGTCACCGGCGCGCAGAGGATCGAGCGAGTGCGAAAGCCGGACTGCTTGTCGAACTCCGGATGGAAGCGCCGGTCCAAGTATGCGTCGGGAATGTTGGCGAGCTCGCCGGTCGCGACCACGTCTCCGGCCACGCCCTCGCCGAGCGGCAGGCGAATCTCGCGCAGCCCATCCCCCTGCAACACCTTCGACCAGATTTCGCCGCGGCGCCGATCGACCAGGTAGAGCGTCGATCGCTCCGCGGAGAGGAGCGCCGTGACGTGGCCCATCACCACGTTGAGCAGGGCATCGATGTCGACCGTGCTGCCGATCGCGAGACCGATCTGCAGCAGCGCGTCCCGCCGCCGGTCCCCCATGAGCGAAGACTACCATTCACCGCTTGCGCGGTGGAGTCCGCGCCTGCGCGCGTGCCGGAACGCCCGGGATCAGGTCGATATGGATCACCGGATCGTTCGGCTCGACCAGGGGTCCTTCGAAGCGCAGAAACGCCGCGGGGTCGCGGCCCACCAGCCAGATGTGCTGATCTGGTGCTGCGACGAAGAGCTTGGCGATGGCGGGAATGTCGGGATGGATCGTGTAG
>VBLM01000783.1 GCA_005879095.1 Deltaproteobacteria bacterium | reverse complement strand
CAAGTACCTGCTCGACGGAAAGCGCGTCGAGCTCGACATCCTGCCGATGGCGAAAAAGACGGCATCCGCCCAGGGAGAGCAGCGATGAACACGCGCATCCTGCTGCTCGCCGTTGTCTTCGCCTGCGCCGGCGGCACGAAAGAGACGAAGGAAGGTCCGCCGCCAGCCGCGACCGCGCAGACGCAGCCGCCGGCCGCCCCGGCAGCCGAGCCGGCTCCGCAGCCTGCGCCCGCTCCAGGCGTGCCACCCCCTGCGACTACCGGCGAGAAACCCGTCGTCACCGGGACCCCTCCCGCCGCCGAAGTACAAAAGCCTTCGCCTGCCGCTACGCCGGAGCCGCCGCTGATGCCGGACGAGCCGTTCCGCGCCGAGCAACCCAGGCCGCTCGCGGTGCAACCGCATTTCGCGGCGCCCGTGCCGTTGCAGAAGAAACTGAAGAACGGCGCGCGCGTGTTGATCGTCGAGAACCACCAGGTCCCGCTGGTGGCGGTCGACATCCGCTTCTTCCACGGAGTCGACGCGGATCCAGCCGATCGCCCCGGCCTCGCCGAATTCGTCGCCGATACGGTCGATGAAGGAACGAAGACCCGCTCGGCGGAGAAGTTCGCCGAGCAGGTCGAGAATCTCGCCGCTCACCTCGGCGCCGGCGCCGCGCTCGAGGGATCCTCGGCGCACTTGAACTGCCTCTCCGAGACGCTGCCCGACGCGCTCGAGCTCTTTGCCGACATGATTCAGAATCCGGCCTTCCGCGCCGAGGACGTCGAGCGCGTCCGCGTGCTGCGGCTGACCGGCCTCGAGCAGAAGCGGGCCAACCTCGGCGCGCTCGCCTCCGACGAAGCCGATCGCATCCTTTTCGGCCCCGAGCATCCGTGGGGCAAGCCTTCCGGCGGCACGCCGGAGTCGGTGGCCGCGATCACGCCGGCGGAGCTGACCGCTTTCCACGCCCGCTGGTGGGTCCCGAACAACGCGATCATCTCCGTCTCCGGCGACATCAAGCCGGCCGAGATCGTCCAGCTCCTCAACGAGAAGTTCGCCGGTTGGAAAGCGAAGCCGTTGCCCAAGCTCGAGTTGCCGCCGTTCCCCAGGCTGGCGAAGCGGAACATCGACGCGCTGGAAAAGGCCACCGCGACGCAGTCCCAGGTGTGGGTGGTGGGCCAGCTCTTCAAGGCCAGCGACCCGGACGCGCTGCCGCTGCGGGTGGCGAATCTTCCCCTCGGCGGCATGTTCACCAGCCGGCTCAACATGAACCTGCGCGAGAAGCACGGCTACAGCTACGGCGTGCGCTCGGGCCTCTCGCTGATGCGCAATTCCGGCACCTTCGCGGCTTCGGGCGCGATCATCGCCAGGAACACGGTCGAGGCGGTGGCGGAGTACGAAAACGAGCTGAAGAAGTTCTCCGACGGCAACGTCAGCGAGACCGAGCTGGCCAATGCCCAGGAGGCGTTGATCCGCGGGCTGCCGGCGTCGCTGGAGACGAACGACGCGGTCTCCGGGGCGATGAGCAACCTGGTCTCGCTCGGGCTGCCGCTCGATTACTACAAGACGCTCCCGGGCCGGATCGCGAGTCATCGTGGGGCCGATCGGGCAGAGCCGCGCCGCGCTGGAAAAGCTCGATCTCGGCCCGGTCACCATCGCGCCCGCACCCGGCTCGGCGCCGAAGACGTCCGCATCCAGGTAGGCGAGGTTCTTGCACGATCAGCCCGTTGAACTCGATTTGGCGGGCTGATGCTGACGTTCCTGTCGCGATTGCTGAAGTGGTCCCGGGGCCCCCGTTTGCGGGTCGTA
>VBLM01000179.1 GCA_005879095.1 Deltaproteobacteria bacterium | reverse complement strand
AGAAACTGGTTGCCGAGGCCTTCGCCCTTCGAGGCCCCTTTGACGAGACCGGCGATGTCGACGAACTCGAGCGCCGCGTGGGTCGTCTTCTTCGGTTTGTAGAGGGCGGCGAGTTTCTCCAGGCGATCGTCGGGGACCGGGACGACACCCACGTTCGGGTCCTTGGTGGCGAACGGGTAGTTCGCGGCCAGAACCGAGGCACCGCTCAAGGCATTGAAAAGAGTGCTTTTCCCGACGTTGGGCAAACCGACGATGCCGATCGCGAGACCCATGGGGGCTGCGATCTAGCACGAGTGCGTTACCATCCGGACAATGAAGCGCCTGTTTGCCGCCGCGCTCGTCTTCACGCTGGGCTTGCCCGGCTGGGCGGCCGACCCTCCTCCGCCGCCGCCGGACGACGAGGCTCAGGCGCGTCCGATGCCGAGCGAGTTCGGCTATTACGAGCAGTGCTTCGGGACGCCGCAGCCGGCGCCCGGCGGGCGATTCGGCATCGGCATCTACGGCGAGGTGCCGATCTCCGGCGGCGGCCGTTCGGAAGGGCCGACGATTCCGTCGGTGTCGGGCGGCAAGGACGACAAGGCGTGGCTGATCGTCGCAGTCGTCGCAGTGGCGGTGCTGCCGATCGTGGTCTACGCGATCGACACGCCCGCGCCGCGGATCGTGATGCAGCGCTTCCGTTGCCCGACGTTCTCGATGGAGCTGCTCGGCGGAGCGGAGAACGGCCGCGGCTTCAACGGCGACGGTTCGTACGGCATGGTCAGCACGCGATTCGGCTTCGCGGTCGGCCACGTCGCGACCGACTTCCAGTACGACGCCGCGCCCAACCTGATCCACGCGTTCAACACGCACCTGATCATCCGGCCGGACCCGCGCGCGCACGTCGAGGGCGGGTTCGCCATCGGGTACCGGCGGATGGTCGTCAACGGTTTCGTGGAGGACGGGCTCGAGCTCGGCGTCCCCCACCGGTATGCGCTCTGGCGGGACGGGCTGCGGACGCTGTCGCTCGATCTGCGGCCGATGCTGCTGCTCGGCTCGCGGGTCGAGCCTTCGCTCGAGGCCGCTTTCCTCTTCCCGCTCGGTGACGTCCTGCAGCTGCGCGCCGGCGGCCGGGTCTACACCTTCACCGGCGACCTGCTCTGGGGCTTGTCGGCAGGGCTCGCGCTGACCCTGTGATAACGTAGTCGGGAATGGGCTCGCCCCGCCGAGACGAGCATCGCCAGGCCGCCGTCCGCGCGGGGCTGCGCTATGTGACCGACGGCATCGCCGGCATCCAGCGGAAGCGGGCGGGCAGCGGGTGGGTCTTCATCGCCCCCGGCGGCACGCGGATCATCGACATCAAGGAGCGCAGCCGAATCCTCTCGCTCGCCATCCCGCCGGCGTGGACCAACGTCTGGATCTGCCCGCATCCAAAAGGGCATATCCAGGTCACCGCGCGCGACGCCCGCGGACGAAAGCAGTACCGGTATCACCCGCGCTACCGGGAAGTGCGCGACCAGTCGAAGTTCCGGCGCATGCTCGAGTTCAGCGAGATCCTTCCGCTCCTGCGCGAGCGGGTGGAGCGCGACCTGCGCGGGAACGACTTGAGCCGCCGGCAGATCCTCGCCACCGTGGTGCTTCTGCTCGACAAGACGCTGATCCGGGTCGGCAACGACGAATACGCGCGGGAGAACCGGTCGTTCGGGCTGACTACGCTGCGCGACCGGCACGTGCAGATCACGGGCGCGGTGCTGCGCTTTTCCTTCCGCGGCAAGAGCGGCGTGAAACACGACTTGTCGATCGCCGACAAGCGGCTGGCGCGCATCGTCCAGCAGAGCAAGGACCTGCCCGGGGAAGAGCTCTTCCAGTTCCAGGACACCGACGGGAAAAGGCAGGCGATCAGCTCCGACGACGTCAACGCCTACCTGCGCGAAGTCACCGGCCGCGACATCACCGCCAAGGACTTCCGCACCTGGGCCGGCACGATGCTGGCCGCGACCGAGTTGTGCGCGATGGGCATAGCGGCCACCAAGCGCGAGGCGAACCGCAACGTGATCCGCGCCTTCGACGCCGTCGCCGAACGCCTCGGCAACACGCGCACCGTCTGCAAGAAGTACTACGTGCACCCCGAGCTGGTGCGCGCCTATTTCGAGGGTCTCACCCCGTCGCTGCCGACCCGCGCGCTGCCGCGCGAATTCCGCCGCAAGGACCCGCCTCCGGCCCTGCGCCGCGATGAGGTCGCGGTGCTGGAATTCCTCCAGCGGCTCGATTGAGTTGGGGCGCTAGGAGTCGAACCTAGATTCGAGGCTTCAAAGGCCCCTGTCCTGCCTTTAGACGACGCCCCAGGGGGTACGTCTGGTTTTAGCGCGGTAACGGGAAGACCGACAACAGATCCGTCGAGGCCATGGCGGCTTTTTTGTCGAGCGCTGCCAGCTCGTCGGAGACGGCCACCGCGTCGGACAGGAGCGCACCGTCGTGCGAGCGGTACATCAGGAGATACAGGCGGAAGGCCTGGCCCTGTTTCCCCAGGCGGCCGGAAATCACGTAATCGGCGCGGAGGATTTGGCCGAGATGAACCTCGCAGTTGGCCGAGCACTCGAGGACCTTCTTTTCGTTGGAGGAGAGGATCTGGAAGATCGCGTCGCGATCCATCACCAGCAGGCCGAGGCCCGACTTCGACACCCGCTTGCGCAGGTTGTCGGTCAGCAGAGAGAAGTTCACCTGGTTGCGCGCGCCGCCCTGCAGGTCATTCTCCACCTCCAGCACCGCCACCGTCTGTCCCGGCGCCAGGTGGATCACCCGTGAAGCCTGAGCGCGCTCGAGCGCCATCCGCTTCTCGCGCTCGGCGTCGAGCTTTTTCGCCGCGGCGTCGGCCTCCTTGCGCAGCCGCTCCTCCTCGGCGCGCGCCTTCATCTCCTCGAGCTTGGCCACCGCCGTCTTGCGCGCTTCCTCGCTGCGCGCTCTGGCTTCGGCCCGCTCGCGGTCGAGCCGCTCCTGCGCGGCCCTTCGTTCCTCTGCATTGCGAGCATCGCTAAGCTCCTTCTCGGCCTGGGCCAGCCGCTGTCTTTCCTCGGCTTCGAGCCCCTTGCGCGCGCGCTCCTCGGCGACTTGGCGGTCTTTCTCCGCCTTCGCCAGCTCGCGCTGGACACGCTCGGCGGCGAGCTTCGCTTCGCGCTCGGCCGTGGCCTGCGCGACCATCTGCTCGATCGGATCGCGCAAGGCTTCGAGGGTCGGCGCCAGTTGCGCGATGAGCTTCCTGACCGCGTCGGTGCCGCCCTTTTCGCCGGTGACTTTGGCGTGGCCGAGCTGCTTGTTGGCGTCGGTCTGGTAGAGCCAGGCCTCGCACTGGTGGGCGCAATACTTGATGTGCGCGTCGCACTGTTTGAGGAGCTCGATGACGATTCCGCACTGCGCGAAGAAGAAGAAGCGCGCCCGCTCCTTGCCGGCGTAATCGTGGGCCGCGGTGAGCGAGTCGACTTCGGGACCGAAAAGGACCGTAGCCGGCGGGCGTACCAGCTTCTTCGCCCCCGCCGGCACGTCCTTGCCCAAGGTCTCTTTGGCGAAGTGCGAGTTCGTCGGATCGGTCAGAATGATGAGGAACGGCGGGGTTTGCTGCGCTGCGGCAGGAAGCGTCAGCGCCAAAGCCGCCACAACGAACCCGGATCGCACGCCTCCGTCCTAGCACGGGTTTCGGTCCGATCGACCGATTGGTGCCGGAATATCCCGGTCTACAATCGCTTTCGTGCGAAAGGGCGAACAGGGACAGGCGCTGGTCGAGGCGGCATTCATCCTGCCCGCCATGATCTTCCTGCTCCTCTTGACCATCCAGCTCACGCAGCTGCAGCAGGCCCGGATCATGGTCGAGTACGCCGCCTTCAGCGCCGCGCGCACCGGCATCGTGCAGAACGGCAACAACGGCGGGACCAACGGCTTCGACGGCCCGATGCACGACGCCGCGGTGCTCGCGATCCTGCCCACCTTCGGCCGCACCGATTCGCTCACCAACCTGCTCGCGGCCCGCGTCCGCTTCGCCGCCGAAGACGCGGTCCTGAGACCGTTCGGCCTCTCGCAGGTGCGGGTCTACGTCCTGAGCCCGACCAAGGGCGATTTCTCCGCCTTGGGACAGCACCTGAACGGTCAGGAGATCGACTTCGACGATGTCCGTCCCGCCGCTGCGGACGCGAACCTCCTCTCCCTTCAAGTACGTTACCTCTACGAAATGAAGGTGCCGTTCGCGAACAAGCTGATCCAGACCATCTGGATGGCGTCGCACGCGGGCGTTCTGCGCTTGTGGGAGGGCTCGGACTGGACCTCGCCGAGGCTCGGGAGCCAGACCGGGCCCGACGCGGTGCGCATCTCGCGCGGGCTCGCCATGGGGCGCACCGTCGCCGACGGCACGCCGGAAGGCATCCGTCTCGCCGCCCTGGTCGCGGCCGGCGCGCTCAACCGGTACTACCTGCCGGTCGAGGCCTGGTACACGATGCGCATGCAGTCGAACCCCTACCTCAAGTGGGCGCACCCGTGATGCTGCAGAAGCTCCACGAGCTGCGCCGCAGCGAGGAGGGGCAGGCGCTGGTGCTCGCCGCGGTCTTCGGCCTGGTGCTGATGCTCAGCGTGCTCGCGACCGTGAACGGCCGATTCGGCGGCGTACTCGGAGGCGGCCGTCGAGGCGCGGGTGATGAACCTGACCGCCTACACCAACCGGGCGATGGTGGTGCACTACGCCTCGGCGATGGCGATGACGTCGTACCTGACGTGGATCCATTTCCTTTGGACGTTTGTGAAGCCGATCCTGACGGTGCTGAAGATCATTCCGATCGTCAATGGGCTCGCGACGGTGGTGGAGCGGATCCTCCAGACGCTGATCACAGTGATGGATTACGCCATCGTCGTCTTGATCCCCGCGCTGGCGGCCAACAACGTCTTCCTCTGGGGCGTGCAGGAGGGAGCCTGGCTTTCCACCTGGGCGCGGCTGCTCAAATCGATCTCGCCGCAGGCGCACTCCGGCGATTCGGCCGCGCACCCATACCATCCGATCTGGCCGGAGCTGATTCCGGCGATGAACGCCACCGTCTTCTCGCAGACGCGCGGACAGATCAGCGTCCCGCAGGCGTTCATCCAGACCGGCCGGATCCTGATCAACGACCGCCAGCAGGAGATCCAGGAAGCGCGGCTGCACATGGTGGAAATCGCCAACTCGGCGCGGACGCCGTGGGTCGCATACGGCGACTGGTACCCGTCGAAGAGCTTCCTCACGCCGTCGCCGATGGCGCGGCACTTCTACGCCGGCATCAACGTGGTGATCGGGAGCATCGGCATCGGGAACGTCGGACGCACCGAGCTGGGTACGTTCCCGCCCGGCGGCCAGGGGACGTTCGGACAGATCTGGAGCGGCCAGCGCTTTCAGGCACTGGCGAAGCTCGGCATCTGCCCGGCCTGCCTCAAGGGCAAGCTCAACATCTTCAACCTGGTCGCAATCGACGAGCTGCTCCCAAACGCGAGCGCGCCGCGGGCCGAGCAGTATTACGTGCTGTGGCGGCCGCCCAAGCTGATCGAGAAGGCGATCCCGGGTCTTGGCAAGGTGCTCGACGGGGTCGCCAAGGCCGCGCAGAGCATGCTGCCCAAGGGGCGGAGATTGTTCGCGATTTCTCCG